>JAJZFE010000101.1 GCA_021798655.1 Acidobacteriota bacterium
GCCTGTGAGCGCGCAGAGAGGTGCGGCGCGCGCTCACTCGAACCGGAAGGAGTCTGGTTTCGGAAGCGAAACGGCCGCGCCTGCTGTGGTGCCCCAGGTTCGCTGATCGCGAAAATCAAGCTAACACTTGACAACACATGTCAAACAGGTTCAAAGTTCATCCCGAAATAAATGCCATAGGAGATCGGTGCTGAACGCCAGACACGTAGATGGCTCGATACCGCTCCCCGGAATCAACGCAACGACTTTTTGAGGGAACAGTGATGACGAAGAATCAAAGCAGGTTCAGCAGTCTGGCAGCGTGCAGGCGGATGCTGATGACAGTGATGGGAGTGTGGGTGCTATGCGTCTGCGCGATCTACGGGCAGGTTGCGGGTACTGGCAACATTCAGGGTTCGGTTGCTGATCCGACGGGTGCGATGATCCCCGGCGCAAAGGTGACGCTGACCAACACAGCCACGCAGGTGACGCGTGACGTGACGACCGACAGCAGTGGTCTGTATGTCTACCCGAACATTCCCATCGGCACGTATACGGTGTCAGTGACGGCTCCTGGCTTCAAGAGCTACCAGCAGAGCAACGTCGTGCTGGAGGTCGGCAGCAGCATCGCGGTCAACGCGAAGATGCAGCTGGGCACGGCCGACCAGAAGGTCGAGGTCACGACCGACCAGCTCGCGCTGCAGACGGAGGACGTCTCGTTCAAGCAGACGATCGACCAGGCAACAGTGACGGAGATGCCGTTGAACGGTCGGCAGATGACGCAGTTGATTACGCTTTCCGGTGGTTCCACGGCGGCGCCGAACAATGACATTGTGGGCAGCAAGTCTTCGTACGCGTCGATCTCTGTGTCCATCGCGGGCGGTGGCGGCAATACGACGCTGTGGCGGCTGGATGGCGGCGATCACAACGATTACATGACGAACACGAACCTGCCGTTTCCTTTCCCGGACGCGGTTTCGCAGTTCAGCGTGGAGTCGACGGCTCTGGGCGCGCAAGACGGTATGCACTCCGGCGGCCTGGTAAACGTGGTCACGCGCTCCGGTACGAACAGCTTTCACGGCTCGGCCTTTGAGTTCATCCGGAACAACTATCTGGACGCCACGAACTTCTTCTCGACACAGAAGGATCAGTTGCACCAGAACCAGTTCGGCGGCACCTTCGGTGGCCCGGTATGGATTCCGCACCTGTACAACGGCAAAGACAGATTGTTCTTCTTTGCGGGCTATCAACGGACGATTATCCACTCTGCGGCCGCAGACAAGCAGGCTCATGTGCCGACAGCCTTGAACCTCGCGGGTGATTACTCGGTCACTGATCCCATTCTTCAATCCTCGATCACGAGTACATCCTGCGCAACGAAGGCGGTGCAACTACTCGATCCGTTGACCGGAGCACCGTTGCCCGGCAACAAATACGCGACCGCACCCACCTACAACGCGCAGGCACTCAATCTGCAGAAGTATCTGCCGGCCATCGATCCTGCGGTAGACATCAACAACTGCGGATTGGTGTCCTACTCCATTCCCGCGCAGACGTCGATCAACGACTTCGTGACACGCATCGACTACACCATCAACCCGAAGAACCATCTGTACGGCAGCTACTACATCGATGGCTACCAGAACCCTGCGGTCTACACGCCGACCAACATCCTGGTCACAACGCAGTACGGCAACGTGGAACGTGTGCAGACGGGCACGATTGGTGAGGACTGGACGATCAACTCCAACACGGTGAACTCCGCTCATGCGACGGTGATGCGCCGTGTGGACGACCGCGGCTATGCGCCAGGTTCCATCAACGCCACCGCCATCGGCGTCAATGTCTATCAGGCATTGTCGGCCGGTCTGTATCTCGCGGTGAGCAATAAGTTCACCATGGGCGGCGGTCTGAACTCGCTGGCGCACTTCAACGACAACACGCTCTCGCTGGGTGATGAAGTCACGATGATCCGCGGCAAGCACCAGCTTGTCTTCGGCGGCGAGTATGTTCGCAACCAGTTGAACATCGGCAATGGCTACGAAGGCAACGGCGTGTTCACCTTCAGCGGCACGTACAGCGGCAGCGGCCCGAACAGCGGCAAGCTGATCGGCGACGGCAACCTGGACTTCCTGCAGGGTGCGATGAGCGCCTTCCAGCAGAGCAAGGAGCAGCAGAATGCGCTGCGTGCGCCGATCCCAAGCATCTACGGGCAGGACACGTATCACGCCTCTGCACGGCTGACGGTCGTGGCCGGTCTGCGCTGGTCGCCGGAGTTCATGCCGGTGGACTACTTCAACCGCGGCACGACGTTCGACATGAACGCGTTCCTGGCCAACCAGGTCAGCACAATCTATCCGAACTCGCCGGCGGGCAGCTTCTACTACGGCGATCCGGGTGTGCCGCGTGGCTTCACGCAGAACTCGCCGTGGCAGTTCAGCCCGAACCTCGGTGCGGCGTATGACGTCAGTGGCAATGGCCGCACGGTCGTCCGCGTCGGTGGAGAGTTGATCTATGACGAGGTGAACTTCTTCACGGGTCAGCGCACGCAGCAGAACCCGCCCTTCGCAACGGCGATCAGCCAGACGCAGACGACAACCTCGGGTCCGATGAGCTTCAGCAACCCGTGGTCAGTCGGTGCCGTCACCACCAGCCCGTTCCCGCAGCCGGCAGTGCCCACTCCGGCGCAGGCGCAGTTCTTTCCGCAGTCGCAGTTCATCGTACTGCCCAAGCAGTTCAAGCCGTCGTACACCACGCAGTGGACCGCGAGTGTGCAGCACCAGTTCAGCCACGGCTGGCAGTTGCAGCTGGACTACATCGGCAACAAGACCACCCACGCTCCGCTGGGTATCCCGCTGAGCCCGGCCGTATACGTCCCGGGTGTGTGGGGCGCTGGCGGCACGGGTTGCGCCGGCGTCGTGACGACGGGGCCTGCAGGCAAGCCTGCCGGTGCAGCCGGCACGCCTTGCTCGACTACAGCGAACCAGTCGCAACGCTTCTACCTGACCCAGCAAAATCCCCTGCAGGGCAATGGGTATCTGGGCGGCGGCGGCGGATCGTCGCTGGTGGGTGATGGCGGCATGTCCAACTACAACGGGCTGGTGACGACGGTGCAGCATCGCCTGGCGTCGGACTTCCAGCTGCTGGCCAACTGGACGTGGTCCAAGTGCATGAACCTCGCCGACTCGCAGGGTGATCTGGCAGGTACCACACTGGAGAACCCGAACAACCCCGCGCTGGATTACGGTCCTTGCGGCTCGGACTACCGGCATGTGGAGAACGTGAGTGTGGTGGCGACCAGCCACTTCGCCTTCAGCAACAAGCTGGAGCGCGCCGTGCTGAATGGCTGGGAGATTGCACCTCTGGCCCACATCGTGAGCGGTGCGCCGTTTACGGTAACGACGGGCACGGACGTCTCACTGACGGACGTAGGTCACGATCGGCCGAATGTGGTTCCGGGCGTGCCGATCTACACGCACATTGCCAACCGTTCCGCGTCAGGCGCCATCAACCGCGCGTACCTCAACCCGGCGGCGTTCTGCGGAACGTCCACAACCGCGAGCCCCTGCCCCAATCCGGTCGCGGCGGGCAGTTACGGCAACGTCAGCCGCAACAGCTACCGTGGGTTGCCGAACTACGAGTTCGACTCGCAGATCTCGCGCATCTTCCCCATCCACGACACCCTGAACCTCGTCTTCCGTCTGGAGGCGTTCAACGTGTTGAATCACCCGAACTTCGGCACACCGAGCGCCGGGCTGACCTCCTCCACGCTGGGCCAGATCTCCAGCGCAGGCGATCCCCGCCTGATGCAGGGCAGCATCAAGATCAACTTCTAACCTCTTGCCGCTGCAGTTGGCGGACAGACTCTCTCAACCAGCGGAGGCGCGGCGAAAGCGGCGTCTCCGCTGCTGTTTAGGGCGTGAAGTGCAGATCGCGGCTCGGCTGCAGCGATTTCCAACAGAGCTTGCGATATTTCCCTTGTGTCTACCTGCCGCAGTAGATAGGCTTCCGAGATCATTCATTCTCGCTGCAGAGGTTCACATGAAATCGACGAATGCTTCGCTGCTGATTACACTGCTGCTCGCGCCCAATCTGGGGTCCGCTTCGTATGCTCAGACGGGGTCATCGACTCCAGCCGGCCAGGCGACCACGCCTAATGCTGTGGCACCTGCTTCGGCATCGAGTTCCTCTTCATCCGCACCGCCCGCGCCGAACGTGCTGCTGGACGGCACCCCGGTCAAGCTCAGACTCGCGGAGAACCTGTCGTCAGAGACCGCGAAGACAGGACAGAGCGTGCCATTCGAGGTGACGGAAGAAGTGGACGTGATGGGCGTGCCGGTGATCCTGAAGGGCGCTCCCGCTCTGGCTACGGTGACCAACGCCGAGGGCAAGAAGAGCATGGGACGCGGTGGCAAGCTCGACGTGGGCATCGACAGTGTCCGCCTGGTCGACGGTGAGAAGGTTCAGTTAGCCGCGACACAGAACAACAAGGGCGGTGGCCACGTTGGGGCCATGACCGGCGCCATGGTCGCGACGGCTATCGTCTTCTTCCCGGCCGCTCCGCTGTTCCTGTTTGTACACGGCAAGCCGGTGCTGATCCCCAAGGGCACGGAGATCACCGCGTTTGTCCAGGGCGATATGAAGCTGGACATGGCGAAGATGGTTGCGCCTGGCAGCACACCTGTGGCACCGGCGGCGGTGGCTGCTACCGCTGCGCCCACCATGGCGAGCCTCACGGTGGACTCCAGCGTAAGTGGTGCGGACATCGCGGTGGACGGCAACTTCGTGGGCAATACGCCGTCAACGGTCTCCGTCGCGCCAGGTCAGCACACCATTACCGTGACAAAGAAGGGTTATGCGGATTGGACGCGCACGATGACTGTCTCCGGTACGGCGGTTCACCTGAGCGCGGAGCTTGACGCGGTGCCGGCGAGCCAGTAGCGGATACCGCTTGTCGCTCCGACAAACTGTTGCGGATCAAGTTCAGAGCAGAGGGCAACTGCAAGCCTCTGCTCAGAATGACGGCGTCATGGGCGGGATGAGCGTCGCTGCTGCGGTTAGTCCAGGGCGGTGTCGGCTTCGGAGGGGGTTCCGAGGCGGTCGGGGAACTTCTGCTGATAGCTGCGTTCGGTGACGACGATCGTTTCGGCGAGGCGGTCCTGCGCGCAGCGGCGGTACGGGTGGAGGAAGAACTGCACGAAGCCGAGGCCGCCTTCGAGGACGGCGGCGCCGTAGCCCAGCGCCCGCTCCACCGCGTGCCAGAAGCTGATGTGCGTGTGCACCAGCGAGACGACGCGGATCTTCATCACGCGCTTGCCGGGGGTGCGGCCGTTGCCCTTCCAGAGGAAGATGCCGAAGTAGAGGATGGGGATGACGATGTCCGAGACGACGTGGAGGGCTTCGCCGCGCAGTGTGTGGGGCTCTTCGATGTCCGACTCGTGCGTGGCGTAGTTCACGTGGAGGTGGGAGCCGGGGCTGGGTGTCGAGTCGGTGTTGATCTCGGCCGTGTCGCCGACGAACTGGCAGGGCAATCGCATTTCAAAACATGGCG
>JAJZFE010000112.1 GCA_021798655.1 Acidobacteriota bacterium
AGGATGACGAACGCTGTGAGCGACGCCTTGCGCGCAGTACGGACGCGCTTGGCCGCATCCTGCCCGGCTGTCACAGCAAGGAACGTTGGCAGCGCGGCAAACGGATCTACCAGAAAGAAGATAGAGCTGAGCGCCAGCAGCGAAAACCGCACGTACACCGATTGCTCAAGGACCGTAGCTGGATTGGGACCAAACATGCAGCTTCAATTCTTTCATGAACCGCGTGGGCCGAGGAGCGAAGGCAGCGCACGACAACACTGCACTGCGTACGAATGACTCCTCCGTCCTGCATACGACCGCGTGTGAGCGACGCTCCACGCTGCACAGCTCCGCGATACGCACGCCCGTAGATCTACCGAGGCGCTGTCTTCCAATGCGTCCTCGCGACCGGTAAACGTTCGCATTTGCCGGTGTTTGTTCGTATCTCCTCTACAAGAGGCGCGCAGCGCAGACGTATAATTGCGAAATCTGAGGAGATACTATGCCGATTCAGGCGACAAAAAATATCTGGCACAACGGGCAGTTGATTCCGTGGGAACAAGCGAACATCCATGTGATGAGCCACGTAGTTCACTACGGCTCCTCCATCTTCGAAGGCATCCGCTGCTATGAGCAGAAGCAGGGCGCGGGCGTGTTCCGACTGCAGGAGCACATGCAGCGCTTCCTGCACTCCGGCAAGATCTACCGCATGGAACTTCCCTACACGGTCGAGGAGCTGTGCTCCGCGGTGGTCGACGTCGTGGAGGCCAACAACGCCGTCCCCTGCTACATCCGCCCACTCGCGTTTCGCGGCTATGGCGAGATCGGCGTGAACGGTACAAAGTGCCCGACCGAGGTCTACGTCGCCAACTTCCCGTGGAGCAACTTCCTGCACGGGAGCGAGGGCACCAACGTGTGCGTTTCCAGCTGGAACCGGCTGGCACCGAACACCATGCCCTCGCTCGCCAAGGCCGGCGCAAACTACATGAACTCGCAGTTGATCCGCATGGAAGCCACCATCAACGGCTACGACGAAGGCATTGCGCTCGACGTGAACGGCTATCTCTCCGAGGGTTCCGGCGAAAACCTGTTCATCGTTCGCGGTGGAACGCTGTACACCTCGCCGCTGGCAAACTCGGTGCTGAACGGCATCACGCGCGACTCGATCATCGTCATCGCCCGCTCGCTGGGCATCCCGGTGGTGGAGCAGGCGCTGCCCCGCGAGATGCTGTACATCTGCGATGAGGCGTTCTTCACCGGCACTGCCGCCGAGGTCACGCACCTGCGCTCGGTGGACCGCATCCTGGTCGGCGACGGCACCATGGGCCCCATCACGACGGCGCTGCACAAGGCGTTCTTCGACATCGTCAACGGCAACGCTCCCGACAAGTACAACTGGCTGACGCCGGTCAAGGTACAGCAGCCCGTGGGCGTCTAACGCTGCAAAACCGAGTGGCTGATCGGCGGCAACCCTGCCTGGGCTGCCGCCGATCTTTTTTGACGGTTTTCAGCAGCCGGCACGAACGATTTGCCCCCAGAAGATTCGCGCATGTGCGCCATAGGCACTAGACTTGTTACAGAGCGCTTTGGGGCGAGTCTAACCAGGCAGAACCAGCCGCCCGAAGCCCCACCAACTGAACCCGCGCCGTGCCTTTAGCGCCACGTTATCTTTGAGGATCGTTTTTTCATGAAGCTGCGGTATCTCGTTTCGACCCTTGCCCTTGCCCTCACCACTCTCGCGGCACAAGCCCAGATCGGCGTGTACGTAAACCCCATCTTCACGCACGTGACGAACAAGGTGCCCGACACCGGCACGTTCGCGTTCCTCGGCCAGAACGGCACCGCGCAGATGTTTGGTGGCGTCAGCCTCGGCGGCTACTACACCTTCTCGCAGGGTCCGCACTTCGACCTCAGCGCAGACATCCGCGATGAGATCGAGCACGGCAACAATGCCTTGCTCAACAACTTCCTGGTCTCGCCGCGGCTCCAGCTGCATCCGATCCTCTGGAACACGCGCCCGTACGCGCAGCTTGCCATCGGCGCCGGCACCACGCACTCGCCCATCAACCAGGCGCGCACCACCAAGGTGGAGTTTGGCGGTTTTGTCGGCGTCGATAAGGCCCTGGCCAAGCACGTGGACTGGCGCATCCTCGAGGTCGGTTACGGCTCACTGACCACCACCAGCAGCAACATCTACGGCGCGGGCCCGGTGCCCATCCCTGCCTCAAAGCTGCTCAGCATCTCCGGCGGTCTGGTCTTCCGCATCAAGTAAGCCGCGCACAAGAAGTAAGCTGCGCGCAAGCGCCACAAACACCCTACGCGGCCTGGTCATCGGGCCGCGTTGGTGTTTGTGCCTGCGTAGTCAGGTCGTCCCAGCCTGGCAGCGACTGCGAGCCCACGATCAGCCGCACGCCGTCCTGCAGTTGGATGTACGTGAACGCCCAGCTGCGAAATACCGACAGCCGGTTGCGAAAGCCGATCAGGAAGTAGATGTGGACCACCATCCACATCAGCCACGCGATGAAGCCTGAAAGGTTCGCCTTGAACGGCCACACCACGCGCGCCACCGCTGCCTTGCGCCCGATCGTCGCCATGTCGCCTTTGTCAAAGTAGCGAAACGGCTTCATCCGCGCGGCCTTGTCGGAGTCTTCAATCAGCAGCCCGATGCGCCGCCCCGCGTAGTCGCCCATCTGCATGGCCGGCTGCGCCACGCCGGGCACCTGCTTGCCGTCCTGCTCGGCGTGCGCCAGGTCGCCGCACACAAACACCTCCGGCAGATTCTTCGGGTTCAGGTACGGGTTCACCACCACGCAGCCGCGCTTGTCCAGCTCCACGCCTGGCGTCTGCTCCAGCAGCTTGCCCAGCGGCGACGCCTGCACGCCCGCAGCCCACAGCGTGCAGCAGCTCTCAATGCGCTCTTCGCCCACCTTCACATAGCCTGGCTGAACGTCCGTCACATGCGCGCCCGTGCGCACCTTCACACCCAACTCGCCCAACTGCCGCACCGCACTCTGCCGCAGCTCCTCCGGGTAGGCGTTCAGCACGTTCGGCGAGCCTTCCAGGATCAGCACCTGCGCCGACTTCGTATCGATGTGCCGAAAGTCCTTCGTCATATACAGCCGCGCAATGTCCGAGATCGCGCCCGCCAGCTCCACGCCCGTCGGTCCGCCGCCGATAATCAAAAACTGCAGCGGCGGATGCGAGCCCGTCTCCAGCATCTGCCGCTCCGCCAGCTCAAACGCCAGCAGCACGCGCCGCCGAATCTCCGTCGCGTCCTCCACCGTCTTCAGGCCCGGCGCAATCGCTGCCCACTCCGGCTTGCCGAAGTAGCTGTGCGTGGACCCCGTGGCCACCACCAGGTAGTCGTAGATCATCTCCACACCGCTCTTGATGCGCACGCGCCGCTTCACCGTGTCGATGCCCAGCACCTCGTCCATCACCACTTCCGTGTTCCGGTTGTGGCGCACGATGCTGCGAATCGGCTGCGCGATATCCCCCGGCGACAGCACCGCCAGCGCCACCTGGTACAGCAGCGGCTGAAACGTGTGATGGTTCTTGCGGTCGATCAACGTAATGTCCACCGCCAGTTTGCCCAGCCGCTGTGCCGCCGCCAGCCCCGCAAAACCCGCGCCGATGATGATCACCCGCGGCCGCGGCCGCTCCTCGGTTAGTCGTTGTGCAATCGCCGAACCCATCGCTGTCTCCTGCTCACACAGTTCTGTTACAACTCTCTCATGGTCTGGATGCGTCAACCGCGCCCATCGACCCTCAAAATCCGCATCACGAATATCGACCAGAAAGGTTTGGATGCGCCAACAAGACACAGCGAGCGTCAACTTGGCCGCATCCATCAGAATGATATGAACATCTCCCCACTCGGCAACTCGAAGCAACTCGGCAACTCGGACATGCAGCTCTCCCCCATCGGCTTCGGTGCGTGGGCCATCGGCGGCGGCGACTGGCAGCACGCCTGGGGCCCGCAGGACGACAACGACTCCATCGCCGCCATCCACGCCGCACTCGACGCCGGCATCAACTGGATCGATACCGCCGCCGTCTACGGCCTCGGACACTCCGAAGAGGTCGTCGCACGCGCCCTCAAGTCCACCAGCCGCAAGCCCTACATCTTCACCAAATCGTCCATGACCTGGGGCGAAGACCGCGTCATCGTGCAGACCATGAAGAAGATTCGCGAAGAGGTCGAGCAGAGCCTGCGCCGCCTGCAGATCGACACCATCGACCTCTACCAGATTCACTGGCCCGTGCCCGATGAGGAACTCGAAGAAGGCTGGACCACCATGGCTGACCTGAAGCGCGAAGGCAAGGTGCGCTGGATCGGCGCGTCCAACTTCAGCGTCGCGCAGATGGAGCGCGCGCAGAAGATCGCACCCATCACCTCGCTGCAGCCGCCCTACTCGGCGATCAACCGCAGCATCGAGGCGGAGATTCTGCCCTTCTGCGCGCAGCACGGCATCGGCGTTATCAACTACGCGCCCATGCACTCCGGCCTGCTCACCGGCGCGATGAGCAAGGAGCGCGTAGCCTCGCTCCCGGCCAACGACTTCCGCACCCGCGCCAAGAACTACCAGGAGCCGCAACTGTCGCGCAACCTCGCGCTAGCCGATTGCATGAAGCAGATCGGCGCACGGCACGGCGTCATCGCTGGCGTCGTCGCCGTCGCGTGGACGCTCCACCAGCCCGCCATCACCGCAGCCATCGTCGGCGGACGCAACGCCAGGCAGATCGAAGGCGTGCTACCCGCTGCCACCTTCCGCCTCAGCGACGCGGAGTACGCGGAGATCGGCAGCTTCCTCGCCGAAAACTTCTAGCCGCCACTCCAAGCACGCCAACGCCCTCGCAGACACAAGAGGAACCATGCCACAGCAGCAGGTCACCACGGCCAGCCAGGCACTGAGGCAGCACTGGTTCCTCTATGTCTACGAGGGCGTTGAGCTGGCGCTCTTCATGCTCTCGGCCTGCCTCGGCGCAGTCGTCCTCTACGCCGCGACATCGCCCGTCCCGGCAGAGCTGCCCAACACAACACTCCGCGGGCTGGCGATGGGCGCAGCCATGGGCCTCACCGCCGTACTCATCATTCATTCGCCGATGGGCAAACGTTCCGGCGCGCACTTCAACCCCGCCATCACGCTCACCTATCTGCGGCTCGGCAGAATCGCTCCGTGGGACGCCGCCTTCTACCTCGTCGGCCAGTTCGTCGGAGGCATCGCTGGGGTCGCCCTCGCCGCCCTGCTGCTTGGCCAGCGACTCGCGCTGCCGCCCGTGCGCTACGTCATCACCGTGCCCGGCAGCTATGGCACCGCTGCCGCATTCGGCGCGGAGTTCCTCATGGCATCCCTGTTGATGTTCGCCGTGCTCTGGACATCCAACCGCAAGCAGTTTGCCAGGCTCACCAGCTATCTCGTCGGCGTGCTCATCACGTTCTACGTGCTGCTCTTCGGCCCTGTCTCGGGCTTCAGCATCAACCCCGCTCGCACGGTCGGCTCGGCGTGCTTCGCGCATGTCTGGACGGCGCTGTGGCTCTACTTC
>JAJZFE010000401.1 GCA_021798655.1 Acidobacteriota bacterium
CGCTGTTTGGGCCGACCGACCCGGCGCGCAATGGGCCGTGGGGGCCGGGGGCGAAGGTGGTGCTGCGCGATGCGGCGTCGGAGAACAGCTACCGGAGGACGGGCGGGCTGGACGCGGGGCTGGCGAGGATTTCGGTGGAGCAGGTGTTGGCGGAGGTTGGTGGGGTTTGACGTTGGTGGCGGGGGAATGCGGGGGTTTCTCCGCTGCGTCCGCAAAGAACGCGGACTCCGGTCGAAATGACAGACTTTGAGGGTTGGGGGTGGGGTGCGGGCGGAGAGTTTGAGAGAATGGGCGGATGAGTTCTGCGGCTGGTTCGACACAGACAGGTAAGGCCCGGTGGCAGAAGATTGCGCGCCGGATACGGGTTCCGCTGGGGTTCGTGGTGGCGGCGGTGTTTCTGGCGTTTGCGCGGCCGACGTGGCGGTCGCTGGCGTGCAGTGTGCCGCTGGTGCTGGCGGGGCTGTGGCTGCGCGGGTATGCGGCGGGGTATGTGAAGAAGAATGCCGAGCTGACGCGGACGGGGCCGTATGCGCATACGCGGAATCCGCTGTACCTGGGGTCGATGGGGATCGCGTTCGGGGTGGCGATGGCGTGCGGTCGATGGTGGCTGGGGGAGCTGCTGGTGATGCTGTTTGTGGCGATCTACCTGCCGACGATCCTGTCGGAGGAGGCGTATTTGCGGGGCGTATTTGCGGGCTTTGACGAGTATGCGGCCAAGGTGCCGAGGCTGTTGCCGCGGCTGACGCCGGCGCGCTTTGCCGATGTGCAGAGCGGCGGACGATTCAGCGCCGAGCGGTACCGGCACCACCGCGAGTACAATGCTGCGATGGGCGCGGTGGCGATCTATGCGGCGCTGGTCGTGCGGATGCTCCTGGCAGGGCACCTGCTGAGGCGTTGATTTCAGGGCAGTTGCCGGGCCGATGCGGCACGGCGGCTATGTCCATGACTTGCGGCTGTGTCCACAACTTGCAGCTACGTCCATCACTTGTATGAGCCAGGCGGCGGCTGGAGCCTGCGACCCGGGGAGCGATCAATTTGAAGGCTGGAATGGGAACGGCGAAGTGGGCCTTCAGGATGGCGGCGGCGAGCTGGGTGTTGACGGCGTGTGCCGGGGCGCAGTTTTTGAGCCATCCGCTGGCGGCGCGGCCGGCGGCACCGGCGCGGCCGATTCCTGTGCTGCAGGTGCCGATGGCGGGGTTCGAGTATCCGCAGCGGCAGACACTGACGTACACGGTGGACTGGCGTGTGTTTCAGGCAGGTCTGGCGGTGTTTCACCTGGAGCAGACGCCGGCCGGGGTGCTGAAGGTATCGGCGACGGCGGAGACGGTGGGTGCGGTGAACATGCTGTTTCCGGTGGTGGACGGGTTCCAGTCGGGGATGGATGTGCGGACGGGCTGCTCGACGGGGTTCAACAAGCAGATCCAGGAGGGGCGGCGCAAGATTGCGAGCGACCTGACGTTCGACTACGAGCACGGGCGGCAGGCACAGAACGAACGCAACCTGGTGAAGGGGACGGCGACGCACAAGGAGGCGAACATTCCGGCGTGTGTGACGGACTCGCTGACGTCGATCTTTTATACGCAGTCGCAGCCGATTGTGGTGGGCCAGACGATGTACTTTCCGCTGGCGGATTCGATGCGAACGGTGACGGTGGGGATGAAGGCGGAGGATCGCGAAGAGATCAAGACACCCGCGGGGACGTTTTCGACCATCAAAGTAGAGGCGACGGCCGATGAGGGCGTGGTGAAGAACCGCGGGTCGATCTGGGTCTGGTACACGGACGACGCGCGGCATATGCCGGTACAGATGCAGGCGAAGCTGTTCTGGGGTACGATCACGTTCCACCTGCAGTCGGTGGAGTTCAAGTAGTTCGGAAGCACCTGAGAAGCGGGAAGCGAGGCAGCATGAGTGAAGCGAACGAGCATGACGGCGAGTTTGTGACAGTGGCGACGTTTCCTGAACCGATGCAGGCAGCGGTTGCGCGGAGTGCGCTGGCGGCGGCGGGGATCGCGTCGTATCTGCGGGGCGCGGTGGCCAACAGCATGGTTCCGGTGGCGTTTGAGGCCGAGTTGCAGGTGCGCCGCGAGGACGAGCAGGACGCGCGGCAAGTGCTGGAATCGGGCGAAGATACAGCCGGGTCGCTGGAGGCCCAGGCGTCGGGCGGCGGGCAGGAGAGTTGATGTTGAGCTGCGAGAGACGAGCGAAAGCAGGAGAAGAGGCTTTGCCAGGTGGAGAGCCAGTAGTTGAAAGAGGCAGTGCTCTCCATGTAACGTTGGGGTTGCTGAGGCGAGGAAGTTCGAAAGGAATAACGACGATGTTGAAGCGAACATTGACTGCTGCGGTTGCCATGCTGGCGATCGTGCTTGCTGTACCGGCGGTGAGCCAGACGGTTGCGCCGGCGACGGTGCATGGCCATGTGAACGATGCGGCCGGGTCGCCACTGGCTGGCGTCCAGGTGAAGTTCACGACGGACAAGACTTCGGATGCGAAGGACCGGAAGTATCCGTACTCGTTTGATACGGACGCGAACGGCAACTACAAGGGAACCGGCATCGCGCCTGGCGACTATCTGGTGCAGGTGTTCAAGGGAGCGGTTTCGGCGGACTTTCAGCTGACGACGTTGAAGGCTGGCGACGACAAGACGCTGGACTTCGACATGACGCGCGAAGAGTACCTGAAGACGATGACGCCGGAGCAGCGGCAGCAGCTGGAAGAGTTCAAGAAGAAGAATGCTGCGATCACGGATTCGAACAAGGTGATCAGCCAGCTGAACAACACGTTGAAGACGACGCGCGCAGACCTGGCCGCGGCGGGACCGACCAAGGGCGATGTGAGCACGGACGTGACGGCGATGAAGCAGGCCACGGATGTGAAGCCGGACCAGAGCGTGCTGTGGGTGACGTACGGCGATACGCTGCTGGCGCAGGGCGATCACCTGGCCGCCGAGGACAAGAAGGCAGGCAAGCCGGCGATCAGCGACGACGACGTGCAGAAGCAGTACGGCGATGCGGTGACGGCGTACCAGAAGGCGATCGACCTGGACACGAAGGCTGCGAAGCCGAACGTGGAGTCGATCGGTGCCTCGTACAACCAGATGGGCACGGCGCTTTCGCGCGCGGGCAAGACGGCCGATGCGACGGCGGCGTTTGAGAACGCGGTGAAGGCGCAGCCGGCGAAGGCTTCGATGTACTACAAGAACGAAGCCGTGGTGCTGTTCAACAATAACCAGGGCGATGGCGCGCTGGCGGCGGCGGACAAGGCGATTGCGGCCGATCCGAACAGCCCGGACCCGTACTGGATCAAGGGCCAGGTGCTGATTGCGAAGTCGACGTTCGACCAGAAGACGCAGAAGCTGGTGGCGCCGGCCGGATGCGTGGACGCGTACAACAAGTTCCTGCAGCTGGCTCCGGACGATCCGAAGGCGCAGGGCGTTCGCGAGGTGCTGGCGAGCCTGGGCGAGAAGATCGACCTGAACTACAAGAAGGGCAAGAAGTAAGCCGCGGCGCGTGAGCGCTGAGGGGCAGAAGGGGCGTGGCCGATGGCCATGCCCCTTCTGCATGGAGGAGGAAGAGGATGGCGGAGCGGGTGCTGGAGTTTGCGGAGGCGCTGGAGGTGGTGCTGCGCGAGGCGGCGGGGGTGTCGGCTGCCCGTGGAGCGGAGACGGTGGAGCTGCTGGAGGCGGCGGGGCGGGTGCTGGCCGAGGCGGTGGTGGCGGGGCGGGATCAGCCTCCGTTCGACCGCGCGACGCGGGACGGGTTTGCGCTGCGGGCTGGGGAAGAGGGCCAGCCGCTGCGGGTGGTGGGGCAGGTGCGGGCGGGAGAGCGGTGGCGGGGAGTGGCGTTGGGCGCGGGCGAGGCGGTGGAGATCATGACCGGTGCGCCGATGCCGGAGGGCGCGAACGCGGTGGTGATGGTGGAGCATGTCTCGGTTGTTGAGGGGGTGCTGCGTGTGGAGGCGGGGCGAAGACTGCGGGCAGGAGAGAATGTGGTGGCGCGCGGGGCGGAGGCGCGGGCGGGTGCCGGCGTGCTGCCGGTGGGACGCGCGGCGGGGGCGGCGGAGATTGCGGTGGCGGCGAGCTGCGGGCGGGCGGAACTGCAGGTGTTTGCGCGGCCGAGGGTGGCGATTGTGGCGACAGGGGATGAGCTGGTGGAGCTGGGGGATGACAAACGTGACGTGGAGTTGGGGGAGGCGGATATTTATAACTCCAACAGCTATGCGCTGGCGGCGCTGGTGCGCGCTGAGGGTGGCGAGGCGTTGCGGCTGGCGGTGGCGCGGGATACGCTGAGCGATCTGCGGGCGAGGCTGGAGGAGGCGCAGGGAGCGGAGCTGCTGCTGCTGACGGGTGGGGTTTCGATGGGCCGATACGACCTGGTGGAACAGGCGCTGGCCGAGGCGGGTGCGGAGTTTTTCTTTACCGGGGCGAGGATTCAGCCGGGCAAGCCGGTGGTGTTTGGGCGGTTTCCGGATGGGCGGTACTTCTTTGGGTTGCCGGGGAATCCGGTGTCGGCGCAGGTGTGCTTTGCGCTGTTTGTGGGGCCGCTGCTGCGGGCGATGGCGGGGAGGGCTATCGCCGGGACGGCGGGGGTCGCGCCGGTGTTTGTGGAGGCGAAGCTGGCGGAGGATGTGAAGGGCGGGGCAGGAAAGCCGAGTGGGGTGACGCGGTTCCTGCCGGCGGAGTTGTCGGGGAGCTGGGATGGTGTGACGGTGCGTGTGGTGGCCTGGCAGGGGTCGGGCGATGTGGGGGCGAATGCGCGGGGGAATGGGTACTGCGTGCTGCCGAGTGGGGTGGAGGGCTTCAAGGCCGGGGAGACGGTGCGGGTGCTGCTGCGGTAGCGGGAGAGGCGAACGCGATGGGCGCAGTGTTGGAGCGCGATGGAGCTGCGGACTGCGGTAGGATGGCGGGATGGCTGGCGTGATGGAGAAGCAGAGCGGAGCGACGTGGGTGGGCGACCTGGTGGTTGGCGCAGGTTGGATGTTTCTGGGTGCGCTGGATGCGCTGCGGCTGTGGCATGGGCGGGGGCACCTGACACTGTTTCAGGAGTTGCTGGGTGGCACGGTGGTGTTGATTGCGCCGGTGCTGGCGGCTCGGCGGGTGTCCAGGCTGGTTGAGGCGTGGAAGGCGCGCCACGCATGAGCGAGACATTGAGCCACTTTGATGAAGCGGGGCAGGCGCACATGGTGGATGTGGGCGCGAAGGCGGCGACGCGGCGGGAGGCTGTGGCCGGGGCGTTTGTGGAGCTGAATGAGGCTGTGCTGTCGGCGCTGCCGCAAAATCCAAAGGGCAATCCGCTGGAGGTGGCAAGGTTTGCGGGGATCCAGGCGGCGAAGCGGACCAGTGAGCTGATCCCGATGTGTCATCCGCTGGCGCTGAGCTTTGTGGATGTGCAGGCGACGGTGGTGGGGGGGGGGGTGGAGATTCGCGCGACCGCTGCGACCGTGGCCGGGACGGGCGTGGAGATGGAGGCGATGACCGCAGCGGCTGTGGCGGCGCTGACGGTGTATGACATGACCAAGGCGCTGGATAA
>JAJZFE010000473.1 GCA_021798655.1 Acidobacteriota bacterium
CCCGGCTTCCAGACGGTGAACGGTGGCACCTTCTACCTGAACGGCGTCGATATTGCCGGTCAGAATGGAGTGCCGCACGGTTTGGTGAACAACGACTACAAGACACTGCAGCCCCGTGTTGGCTTCTCCGAGGATTTGTTCGGGGACGGCAAGACGGTGATCCGCGGTGGTATGGGTACGTTCTACGAACGGTTGCAGGGCAACGATATCTACAACGCTGCCACCGCTGCACCGTTTGCGAACACACCTTCGGCCAACAACGTGTACTTCAGCAACCAGAGCCAGAGCTGGGTGACGGGCGGAACAGCCGCGACACCTTCGTTCGCGCAGGGCAGCACCACACTGGCGCAGGCCTACAAGGCACCGGCTGTGGCCCAGTACAGCCTCGGATTCCAGCATGAGCTGGCACCGTCGGTGATCTGGATCTTGCAGTATGTGGGCAACATCGCCTGGCACCAGAATATCGATCGCCAGATCAACAACTACTCACTGAACACGCCGCTGATTGCGCCCAACACTAACACGACGCTGGGCAACAACTTTGCGGCTTACACACGCGCCAACGCGGGTGACCCGAACAACAAGTCGGGCACGAACCCCGGCGGCCAAAACATTCCTGTCCCAGATCAGCTCCGTGTCTACAACGGCTTCAGCGGCATCAACCAGCAGGAGAACACGACCAATGGCACCTACAACGGGTTCCAGACGGCGGTTCGCGTGCAGAGCTTCCATGGTCTGAGCGGTGAGATCGACTACACGTGGTCGCACGAGATCGACATCACCAGCAACGATCTGCAAGGCGTGGGCAACCCCTACAACCTGAAGTACGACAAGGGTTCGGGCGCGTTTGATCGTCGTCAGATCCTGAGCACAAACTACATCTACAGCCTGCCGATCTTCAAGAACCCGGGCCTGATGCACGACGTGCTTGGCGGATGGCAGGTTGCAGGAACGATTCTGATTACGACCGGCCCTGTGATCAACAACGGCGGCGCGAACATCGGTACACACCTTGGCCTGTCTTATGACCCGATCGGTCTGGGTGGTGGCTACACCAACCGTCCGAACGTGAATGGGAAGGTGCGCTACGACCGTAACCGTGGAGACTGGCTGCTGAAGAAGGCTAGCTGGTTCGACACGAGCGTGTTCAGTGCTCCGACCCCAGCGTGGGCCGGTGGTGCGAACCAGGGCTTCGGCAACGCCAACAAGGACGCTGTTGTGGGACCTGGCCGTACGCAGTTCACGACGTCGCTGTACAAGACGTTCGTGATTCATAACGACATCAACTTCCAGTTCCGCATGGAGTCGTTCAACACGTTCAACCACTCGGAAGCGCAGGGCGTAGCCAACACGTTTGGCGGCTCGTTCGGCCAGGTGACTTCGTTCTATGATCCTCGCAACCTGCAGTTTGGTGGCAAGATCAACTTCTAACCGCAGTATGAACCGGCGACGCGGCAGAGAGACCCTCTGCCGCGTCGTTGCTCGTAGTGGAAGTGGTTGCGAACCGAGGGCAGTCCCACGTAGGGTGAGAGTGCAGGTGGGTGGAGGCGGAGTGACGCAGTGGATCGGGCGTAGAGTTCTGGAGTGGGCGGCAGTATGGTGCGGTTGCCTGTGTCTTTGCGGTGCGACGATGCACGCGCAGAGTGCGGACCGTGCAACGGCTATGTCGCTGGAGCAGCAAGGCCGCACAGCGGAGGCTGAGTCCGCGTGGCTGGCGATGGCGAAGGCCAACCCGAAGAACGCCGAAGCGCTGGCGCACCTTGGGTTGCTGGAGGCCCGGCAGGAACGCTACGATGCCGCGGCGGAGTATGATCGGCGCGCTCTGGCGTTGAATCCCAATCTGCCCGGTGTGCAGTTGAACCTGGGGCTGGCTCTGTTCAAGGCAGGAAAGTTCTCCCAGGCGATTCCCAGTTTTACGGCAGAGTTGAAGCGGCACCCGGGGGATCAGCGAATGACGATCCTGCTGGGGATGTGTCACTACGGAATGGGTGACTACATGGTGGCTGTGCCGTATCTGCAGAAGGCTGCGGCGAGCGATCCGAAGAACCTGGAACTGCGGCTGACGCTGGCGCACAGCTGCCTGTGGAGCAAGCAGTATGAGTGCGTGGAAGCGGTGGCGAAAGAGATTCTGACGTTGAACCCGGACTCTGCGGAGGCCGATATGCTGACCGGCGAGGCGCTCGATGAGCAGGGTGATGAGGCGAGTGCCCTGGCGCAGTTTCGCGCGGCCGTGCAGGCCGATCCGCATCAGGGAAACGCACACTTCGGGCTGGGGTATCTGCTCTGGAAGAAGGGTTCGTTCGCCGACGCTGCGGCGGAGTTCGCGGCCGAGGTCAAGAATGATCCTACGCAGGCGCAGGCGCGCACGTACCTCGGGGATTCGTATGTGCAGATGGAGCAGTACAGCGAGGCGGAGCCTGAGTTGAAGCAGGCAGTGGCTGAGTCGCCTCAGGTCGCGATGGCGCACCGCGACCTGGGCATCGTGTATGCAAAGACTGGCCGGTACGATGCTGCCGTTGCGGAGTTGAAGCGAGCGATTGCGTTGGACGGCAAAGATGCTGCGACACACTTCCAGTTGGCGAGGACCTATCAGTCGATGGGGCGGACCGAGGAGGCGAAGGCGGAGTTCGGGATGGCAAGCCGCCTGAACCGGCAGGCCGATGCGGCGTTGACGGAGAAGATGAGCGCACCTCCGGCAGCGAAGCCGTAGGCCAAAGCTATGAATGCGGGATCGTTCCGATGGGTTTTGCGGTGGGGTAGACCTTGATCCAGTGGTTGCGCATAGTCGCGTTCACCTGTTTGCCGGCGGTGGTGGAGACGATGACCGTGGTGGGCTCGACGGGCATGTGGCAGCGAATACATTGGGACTTGATCGGCGCGCCGATGTGCTTTGCTTCGCCGCATTGCTGCCAGCGATGGCAGCTGAGGCATTTGGTGGAGTAGCTGTCGGCAGGTTGCTCGATGGCGTGGGTGTCGTGACAGGTTGAGCAGGTCATCGAGGTGGACTCACGGAAGCAACGGCTGCGTTCGAGTAGTGCGACCTGATTGCCGTGGACGTCCGGGTGTTCGGCTGCGGGGGTATCGAGCGGCTGGAAGTAGCGGCTGAGCGGCTCGCCGGGAAGGTAGGAGAAGGCGGGTTCGAGCGGCTGGCGCTGGATGCCATTGTGGCAGAGCGCGCAGAGATCGATCTGACGTTCGCGGGTGAAGTGGGCGGGGTTGAGGATGGCGGAGTCGGTGAGGCGCGGCGAGCCGGTGGGGCGCGCGGCTTCCAGCGCGATGTGCTGCGCGCCGGGACCGTGGCAGACCTCGCAACCGATGCCGACGACGAGCGAGGCGCGGTCGAAGTGGTTGCTTTCAGGATCGTCGAAGAGCGGTCGCAGGTAGGTTGCGTGGCACTCCATGCAGGCTGGGTAGATGGGGCGGGAGAAGTTGGCGGTGCCGTCGTCGTAGCCAGGGGAGTTGATCCAGCGGCGGCCGTCGGTCCAGTAGCTGACGGGGAGCTCGAAGAGCTGATCCTGCTGCCAGTTGAGGAAGGTCTGGCCGCGTTTGCCGGAGCCGGTGACGATGTCGATGCGAGCGCTGTGCTGGTGGAGCTGGCCGTCGAAGCCGGTGATGGCGGTCTCGGAGTAGTCGCTGCCGGTGTGGCTCATGCGGAAGACGAGAGAGGGTTCGCCGAGGTCATTTTCGGGAGCGATGATGGTGAGCAGGTTTTCGCCGGCGAAGAATCGGTTGGGGAGAGAGTCGGCCGACGGCAGCTGCGAGGTAAGGTGGTGGGCGGTGTGCTGGTAGCTGAGCGAGGCCTGACGATGGCAGCTGGTGCAGGCTGCGTCGCCGACGTAGCCTGCGCGCATCTGGGCGACGACAGGCGGAGCGGCCAAGGCGAAGAGGGTCGCGAGCAACGCGAAGGCGATGCGGAGGCGTTGCGCCGGTCGGGAGCGGCTGGCGAGTGGCAAGGCGGACACGAACCACTGTAACTGTCGGCCGCGCGCCATGCAACGCGGTGCGCTCGCGATGACCTGTGTCGCGCAGCGCTGCTTTCGTTGCGCGGCAGCGGAAGGCTCAGCGAGCGTTTCGGGAGCTTCGAGCGAGCCGGGCCGGACTTGTACCCACCCCTGGTTTTGGGGGTAAAGTCTTGAGCAAATGAGGCTTAGGCTCGTACCTTCTTTGGTGCATCCGTTGGTCGCTACTCGGTGGGGCGAATTGTCAAAGAGCAGAGACGACGAAACCCGGCGCTGGGCCGGGTCGGTGCGATGCTTGCCGTCTTGCTTACCTCTTTAGGATACTTTCTCGCTTACATCTTCAGTCTATACCGTCTGTCAAGGGGAAGACTGCCGTCTGCATGGAGGAAGAGATTTGTGGTGAGCGGGCTGGGGCTCGAACCCAGGACCAACGCCTTAAAAGGGCGATGCTCTACCAACTGAGCTACCCGCTCGCTCCGTCCTTAAGGTTAGCACGAAGTTGGGTGTGGAGGGACGCCGAGGCGGCGTGCGAGGCGGGGTCGCGCTCCGGTATGCTGGGTGCCTTGAGGAGATCGTTATGCGTTGCGTGTTGAGGCGGGGATTCTGGTTTGTGCTGGCAGTGTGTGCGTTGCCGGCCTGTGGGCAGATGGCGGCGGCGGGGTCGTCGGGAACGAAGAGTGGCAGCCACGACCGGGTGCAGGATCCGGTGCTGGAGCGGGTGCTGTCGCACTGGCCGGAGGGCCGGGTGGATACGGTGAAGCGTCCGGGCGAGTGGACGTACGAAGAGGGCGTGCTGCTGGACGGTGTGTTGGCGGAGTGGCGCGTGACGGGCGACGGCCGGCTGTTTGCGTATGTGAAGGCGGCTGTCGATCACTCGGTGGACAAGGATGGAGTGATCGACTTTGGGGGCGGGCGGGCGTTTCCTGTGGACCAGCACTCGATGGACGACATCGAGATGGGACGCAGCGTGCTGACGGTGTACAGCGTGCTGCAGCAGGAGCGGTACTACAAGGCGGCGACGTTTCTGGAGCAGCAGATGCACGCGCAGCCGAAGAACGCCGCCGGCGGGTACTGGCACAAGGGGATCTATCCGAACCAGATGTGGCTGGACGGCGCGTACATGGCAGAGCCGTTCATGGAGGGGTACGGAGCGACGTTTGACAAGGCGGAGGACCGGGCGTCCGCGGTGCGGCAACTGCTGCTGATGGATGAGCACATGCGCGATGCGAAGACGGGGCTGCTGCATCATGGATGGGACCCGTCGCTGCAGATGGGCTGGGCGGACAAGCGGACGGGGCTGAGCCCGGAGATATGGTCCCGCGCGATGGGCTGGTATGCGATGGCGCTGGTGGATGTGCTGGAGCAGATGCCGGAGACCGACCCGCAGCGGCCGGCGCTGGTTGGGGTGGCGGGGCAGGTGTTGACGGCGGTGGCGCGGTATCAGGATGGGCCGAGTGGGCTGTGGTGGCAGGTGATGGACAAGGGTGGGCAGAAGGGGAACTACCTGGAGGCTTCGGCCAGCTGCATGTTCGTGTATGCGATGGCGAAG
>JAJZFE010000504.1 GCA_021798655.1 Acidobacteriota bacterium
GCTTCGCCAGCCGCGAATCGGCGTTCTTCGCGTCCATATCCAGCGAATCCGCCGCGATCCAGCCCGACATCATCACCATTGGCATCCCCGGCCCCGGATGCGCCGCGCCGCCAGCGAGATACAGTCCGTCGAGTTCCTTGCTGCGATTCGCCGGCTTGAACGCGCCCAGAAAACGACCATGCGAAGACAGCCCGTAGATCGCGCCGTTCAGCACCTTGTACCGGTCGTGAATGTCCTGCGGAGTCAGCGCGCTCTCGAAGACGATGCGCTCTTCGATGTCCTCGCAACCTGCCGTCCGCTTCAGCTTGTCCAGGATCACCTGCCGATACGCAGGCAGCATCGTCTTCCAGTCATGATGCGGCCGCAGATACGGTGTGTGAACCAGCACATACATCGCCTCGCCGCCTGCTGGCGCGCTCTCCGGATCGCTCCGCGCCGTGCACGCCAGGTAGCACGTTGGATCAGGCGCAGGCTCGCCAAGATCGTAGATCGCGTGGAACTCCTCATGCGGATCGCGCGAGAACACGAAGTCATGATGCGCCAGATGGTCATAGCCTTTGCTCAGGCCCAGGTACAGCACCACGCCCGAGCAGGCTGGCTCGTAGCTGCGCCGGTGCTCGAACTCACGCGCTGCCGCCGTGCCCTGCAGCAGCTCGCGGTGCGTCCGCACAGCGTCCTCGTTGCTCACAATCGCGTCGAACAGGTACGTCTCGCCCATCGCGGTCACAAGCCCCGTCGCCGCAGCGTGCCGGTCGTCGCTGGTCAGTATCGTCACCACGTCTGTGCTCGTGTGGAAGCGCACACCCAGCTCGGTCGCCAGGCGCACCATCGCCTCCGGCACCGCGCGCGTTCCGCCCTTCGGATACCAGATGCCTTCCTCCATCTGCATGGAGCCGATCGCCGTCAGGATCGCCGGCGAAGCATCCGGGTTCGAGCCCACATACTGCACCATGTGGTCCAGCATCTGCGCCGTGTTTGGCTCCGGGATAAACTCGCGGATCGCGCCCGCAACGCTCTGTCCCATTCGCATCTTCAGCACGTCGCGCAGCACGTTCAGGTCCAGCGCACCGCTGATGTCGAAGGTGTCCCGGATCGTGCCGACAGACTTCCAGAAAAAGAACTTGTCGCTGATCTCATGCAGCTGCTTCGAAAGCGCCATCAGCTTCTGGTACTTCGTGCCCATGCCCGGAAATCGACCTTCCAGGTCCTGCGACATCGCACCGATATCATCCACCAGATCGATGCGAGCACCATCGTCGAAGAAGCACCGCCACTGCGGATCGAGCCGCACCATATCGAGATAGTCTTCCAGCTTGCGTCCAGACTCCGCGAAGATCCTGCGCAGCACCGATGGCTGAATCAGGATCGTCGGTCCCATGTCGAACCGGAAGCCTTCACCGCGCAGCTGCGCCGCTTTGCCGCCAAGCCACGCGTTCTTCTCAAACACATCCACCTCATGCCCGCGAGCCGCCAACGTGCACGCAGCCGCGAGCCCCGCAAGACCTGATCCGATCACACCAACACGCATACTCTCTCCTGCTTGTACTTCGCTTCTTACCTGCGAGCCCTGGCGGATCGAATCACCGCCAGCAGCGCTCGTCCACGACTCTTCCAACCCTCGCTGTGCAGCGCAGCAATCAGCGCGGCGAACAGCGGAGTATCCGCCTCCGTCGTCGCATCCAGATGCCGCATCGCGCCGCTGCGACGCACGATCACCGTCTTCACCGCGGTCATCTCCAGCAGCCCTTCGCCGCCGCGCGTCAAGCCATAGCCGCTCGCTCCGCGTCCGCCGAACGGAACCCGCGGATCGGCCGTTGGCGCGATGATGTCGTTGATCAGCACGGTTCCAGCCTTCAGCGTCTTACCCAGCAACTGCGCGCGAGGCAACTCGTCGCGACCGCAGAAGAGCGACACCGTCAGCGCATAGTCGCACTGCGCGTAGACCTCGGTCACATGCAGCAGCGACTCCACCTCCAGCAGCGACAGCACCGGCGCAAACAGGTCGCTCTGCGCGATCGCCATCTGCGGCGTTGCCTTGTCGATGAGCAGCGGCTGCTGCGCCTGCGGATTGCAGATGCCTCGCAACTCCGCACCATCGCGCACCGCCTGCTCTGTAAGCGCGCGCAATAGCTCCGCGGTTCTGGCTCCCAGCGCAATCGGAGGCACAGCAGGCAGTGCCTCTGCCAGCAGCGGACGCAGCGCAGTCAGCGTGCTGCGCGTGGCGATCAACCGACGCGGCGACATGCACACCGCACTGCCGTTCAACCGCAGGCCAAACGCCACCGCGCGAGCGACCAGCGCAAGATCAGCGCCTGGCATCACGACCATCGCATCGCAGCCCGAGAGCTCCAGCACAGCCGGAGTCGCACTCGCCGCAAGCGCGCCAAGCACCTCGCGTCCAGTGCTCGATGAGCCTGTGAAGATCACCTTGTCCGGCTTCGCTGCGATTGCCGCTGTGGCCGCGCCAGCGCTCTCGTCCGTTACGGCCAGAACGCCAGCAGGCAAGCCAGCATCCCGCAGAGTCTGCGCAAACACCGCCGCGACGGCAGCACCGCCAACTCCAGGCTTCCACGTCACGCTGTTGCCGGCTGCAAGCGCCTGCAACGTCTGAACCCCCGGCAGAAACAGGGGGAAGTTGCTCGGGCCAATCACCAACACGTGTCCCAGCGGCTCGCGATGGACCTCCGTCTGCACGCCGCTCAGCCATAACGGCCTTCCATCGCTGCCCAGTCGCTTCGGCCGCAGCAGCTTCGCGGCGTTGCGCTCCAGAAACCTGCACGCATCCAGCAATGGCAGCACCTCGCTGGCAAGCGTATCCGCGTGTGTCCGCATCAGGTCAGGCGAGATCGCTTCGGCCAGACTGGTTGCTCGGTCAGCGAGCAGATGTCTCGCCCGCCGCAGCACCTTCAGCCGCTCTGCGACGCTGCTGGAGGCCCACTGCGACTGTGTTCCCGCCGCCGCTGAGCTTGTCGCAACGCCACACGACAGCCAACCGCACGCGTTGCGCGTGGGTGCGGCTGGAGCGCGGCCTGTCGATCTCACGAGGCAACCTGCATCATCTTGTCATCACCTGCACGACTCGGAGCGTCGACCTCCGCACGCTGCGGCGCAACGCCCAGGTCTTCCAGCAGCAGCGTACTGCTGATGCGGGCCGACTGGAAGATCACAGGCAGCCCGGATCCAGGATGCGTGCCACCCCCTGTAAGATACATCCCGCGAACGTCCTCGAAGCGGTTGTGTGGCCGAAGATGCAGCATCTGGTCCAGCGAGTGCTTCATCGAAAACGTTGCGCCTTTGAAGAGCCCGAAGTCGGTCGACCAGCCCTGCGGCGTCATGATCTTCTCGGTGCGGATGCGCTGCTCCACGTCGCGCAGACCGATGTTCTCCATCTGTCGGAACGCAAGCCTGCGGAAGTTCGGAGTCTCCTTCGCCCAATCGACATGCGGACTTTCGTGCGTCACCGGTAGCAGAACATACAGCGTGGAGTGTCCTTCAGGCGCCAGCGTTGGATCGGTAACAGACGCGTTCTGGACATAGAACGAAGGATCGGCGGAGAGACGGTGTGTCTCCTCGATGTCCTTCAGGTTCTGGCGGTAGTTTTCGGAGAGATAAATCGTGTGATGAGCAAGGTCGTCGTAACGACCTTCGATGCCCAGATACATCATGAAGGTCGAGCAGGAGAACTTCTTGCCGGCGATCTTCGCATCGCTCCACGTGCGGCGATGCTGCGGAGCGATCAGTTTCCGCGCGGCCTCGGCGAAGTCCGCGTTCATCACCACCGCATCGGCCCGGATCACACCTTTGGCGGTGCGCACACCGCGCGCGTGTTTCGCTCCTCGATGCTCGTCGATCAGCACCTCTTCGACAGGCTCTCCCAGCCGCAGTTCGACACCCATCTGCTCGCACAGTCGAGCCATCGTTCGCGTCACCGCGCCGCAGCCACCGATGGGGTGAAAGACGCCGTGCTCATACTCCAGGAACGAGAGGATCGAAAACAGGGACGGGCAGCGAAACGGACTCATGCCAAGGTACTTCGACTGGAAGCTGAAGCCCAGTCGAATCCGCTCGTCCTTGAAGTGCCTGCGCAGATCGCCATCGAGCGAGAGCCACGGCTTCATCAGGGGAAGCAGCCGCAGCATCTCAGGTCGCAACAGATCGCTCCAACGCTCGAACGGCGACTCAAGAACCGGCAGAAAGCTCGCCAGCTTCTCGCGGTTGTGTGCCAGAAAGTTGTGGAACTCCTTCGCGTCACCCGGAGCAATGGCAGCAATCTGCTGCTCCATGCGCTGCACGTCAGCGGTTGCATCGATCTGCCCACCACCGCCGAATACCAGCCGATACTGCGGGTCGAGCCGCTCCATCGGCAGCTCGCTGGCGAGGTCAAAACCTGCATCGGTGAAGATATCCTGCAACACGCGCGGATACAGGAAGAAGGTTGGACCAATGTCGAACTTGTAGCCGTCCTGCTCCAGTGTCGCAGTGCGGCCGCCAACGTGGCTCTGCTTCTCCACCACCGTCACGCGAACGCCAGATCGAGCCAGGAGCATCGCTGTGGCCAGCCCGCCAGGGCCTGCTCCTACGATCACGACGCGGCGTGCAGTTGTGCCTGAATCAACCTTTCGGTGCATTTCAACTGGATCTGATTTCAAGCCGTGATTCTTCCTTGATGTCCGCAGTCTTCGTCTTCCGCGCCGGACATGCCTGAGTGTACCGTGACAAAACCGTAAGATTCTGTCTGAATGAAGTACGTCTCTCATCGCATAAACGTTTGCATGGATTCTGATTTGCATGACACAAAATCATCTCTCGGCAGGTGTGGAGCTACTGCAATATGCCCCGGGCGATTCGGCGGGTTCGCTCCGCAACCACGCCAAACAGCGCGTAGCTGGCAGCGGTTTTCTCCTGCTCTTCGCTGATCGGTGAGTGCACCTCTTTATCCACGAGCGCGCCAGCTTCGTTCAGCGCCATGATCAACAGCCCGAAGCTGGCACCGTTCTGGTGTGTCACCTCGGGAAAGTACTCGGCAACCGCTCCATACGCTGCGCCTGCTGCTGCGCCGACGCCCCAGTGCAGCGCAGACGAAGAGCTCTGTACCAATGCCTCACTTCGCTCTTCTGCTTCCAGCTTTGGAGCGAGCGACTCACCTCGTTCGCGCTGGCTGCGACCTCGTGATGCCTGAAAGGACTCGACGATGGATTTGGCAACTGTTGCTGCTACTCCTGCAACCAGCCCTGCAAACAGGCCTTTCGCCAGCGACCTACGGCCTTTCTCAGCAACCTTTCGGTCTGCTGGTGTAGACATCTTGCCGCGATTTGCGGTGTCTGCAATCTGTCGCATGGGCATCATCCTTCGAAGGGCTTCAGTTGCTCTTCGGTCGGTCGAGCGGTCAGCAAGCTGACAACGAACAGGCCGAGTAGCGATGCGAGTAACGCCGGTAGAATCGCATCGTGCTCGCCGATCGCTGCAGGCAGGAATCGCGAG
>JAJZFE010000043.1 GCA_021798655.1 Acidobacteriota bacterium
GCGAGATCGCGCCTGAGTCCATTGCAGACTCGGCTGCGAGGATCTCGTTGACCAGGATCATGATGGCCGAGATGCAGGTGTTGAAGTGCCAACGACCGGAGAAGTCCTCCGTGATCTTGGCGATGGTCTGATGCAGCGTACGCAGCAGCGCGAGTTCAGCAGGCGTCTCGCTGGCGAACTCCTCCGTCGCAACCTCATCGCCATGCGTTCCTGCCTTGAGCGCGCGCACCACGGGCGCAAACTTGGTCACAACGCGGTAAACGCGCGCGAGGAAGCGGCTGACGCCGGCAACGCCGTCCTCCTGCCAGTCGAGGTCGCGGTCCGGCGGCGCGGCGAACAGAGCATACATACGCGTCGCGTCCACGCCAAACTTGTCGATCATCACATCGGGCGAGACAACGTTGCCCTTCGACTTCGACATCTTCGCGCCGTCCTTGATCACCATGCCCTGCGTGAACAGCCGCGTGACAGGCTCCGAGTTCTCGATGAGGCCGAGATCGCGCATCACACGCGTCCAGAACCGCGAGTAGATCAGGTGCAGAATCGCATGCTCCACGCCGCCGATGTACTGGTCGATTGGGAACCAGTAGTTGGCCTTGGCGGAGTCAAACGGCGCGCTGCCGTTGTGCGCATCCGTATAGCGGTAGAAGTACCAGCTGCTGTCGACGAACGTGTCCATCGTGTCGGTCTCGCGGCGCGCAGGGCCTCCGCAGATTGGACAGGTAGTGTTGAGGAACTCGGGCACCTTCGCCAGCGGCGAACCGCCCTCCTGCGTGATGGTGATCTCGTCAGGCAACAGCACCGGCAGATCGGACTCCTTCACCGGCACAATGCCGTGCGTCGCGCAGTAGACCATCGGAATCGGCGTACCCCAGAAGCGCTGTCGGCTCACGCCCCAGTCCTTCAGTCGATACGTTGTGGTCTTCTTGCCGAAGCCCTTCTGCTCCGCGAGCGCTGCCATCTGCTGCTGCGCCTCGACGCAGCTGAGGCCCGTGAACGAGCCGGAGTCGATGAGCGTTGCGCCGTCCTCCGCTGTGTAGGGAAGCGCTTCGCTGCCACCGTCGCTGGTCACGACGCGCGTGATCGGCAGGCTGTACTTCTGCGCGAACTCGTAGTCGCGCTCGTCGTGCGCAGGCACAGACATGATCGCGCCCGTTCCGTAGTCGGCGAGGATGTAGTTCGCCACCCAGATCGGCAGCATCGCGCCGTTGTACGGGTTGATCGCGTCCTTGCCCGTTGCAACGCCTTCTTTGGTAATGTTGCCAATGTCGCCGGTCTCGCGCGCCAGCTTCTGCTGCGCGATCATCGCGGTCACGGAAGCGGCGAGCGATGCGTCGGTCAGTGCCCACTGCTTGACGAGCGGATGCTCCGGCGCAAGCTGAATGCTCGTCGCGCCGAAGATGGTGTCCACGCGCGTGGTGAAGACGGTGATGGCAGCGGACTCACTCTGCACCGCGAAGTCAACGTGCGTGCCGTGGCTGCGACCGATCCAGTTGCGCTGCATGGTGCGAACCTTCTCAGGCCAACCTGGCATCGTGTCCAGACCGTCGAGCAGCTCGTCAGCATACTTCGTGATGCGCAGGAACCACTGCTCCAACTCGCGCTGCTCCACGAGTTGATCGTCATGACGCCAGCAGTAGCCGCCGACGACCTGCTCGTTCGCCAGCACCGTCGCGCACTGCGGACACCAGTTCACTTTGCTCGACTTCTTGTAGGCGAGATCGCGCTCGACCATCTTGAGGAAGAACCACTGGTTCCAGCGGTAGTAGTCGGGCAGACAGGTAGTGATCTCCGTGCCCGCCCAGTCGAAGCTGAAGCCGAGACGCTTGAGCTGCACCTTCATCTGCGCGATGTTGTTCAGCGTCCACTGCCGCGGTGGAGTGTTGTTCTTGAGCGCGGCATTCTCCGCAGGCAGGCCGAACGCGTCCCAACCCATCGGGTGCAGAACGTTGTAGCCCTTCATGCGCATGTAGCGCGCCAGCACATCGCCGATGACGTAGTTGCGCACATGGCCGATGTGCAGCTGGCCGCTCGGATACGGCAGCATCGAGAGGCAGTAGTACTTCGGCTTGGCGCTGGTGTGTGGTTCGGCGGCGTAGAGGCCAGGAGTGTCGTCCCATACCTTCTGCCAGCGCGGCTCAATCTCTGCGGGGTTGTAACGTTGCGCTTCTTCGGTCTGCGAGGTCTCGCGGTCAACGGCGGGCGCGGCGGTCTGTGGTGTGTCGGACATAGACCTCCATTGTAAAGACTGCTGCGCCGCAATGTTGGCCAGCATCTTCGGGCACGTCGCGGAGCCAGATAGACTGGAGGTATGCGTTGCCGCGTTTGCCCTTTCGCCGTGCTGATCCTGTTGAGTTCTGCCGCCAGCACCCTGCGGGCACAGGCCCCTGTCGTGACGCTGCCCAACGTATCCCAGGAAACGCTGCCGATTGGCGTTCCGCTGCACTGGACGGTAAGCCGTACGACGCACCTGCGCGTCGGCGATGCGGTGGAAGGCCAGGTGACGCAGAGCGTGTACGCGGTGGATCGCATGGTGCTCCCGAGCGGAGCCATCGTGCGCGGCTCCATCGCATCGCTGGAGCCGATCCACGGCCGCGTGCGCCAGCAGGCGCTGCTGAACGGCGACGTGACACCGCTGAAGGAACCTGTCGTAGCACTAACCTCTGCGGTGCTGCTCAATGGCACCGTCGTACCGCTGCAGGCAACGGCGCGGATTCGGGCAACGACGATGGTCAGCTTCAACCCGGCGCAAAAGACGGGGCTGATCGCACGAGCCAAGGCAGCCGTGCACGTGCAGATCGACGGCGTGGAGCAGATGATATTTGCGCCAGGCAAGAAGGATCGCGCGCTGCGACTGCTGTATGGGCAGCTGCCCTATCATCCGCAGCGGCTGTGGGCAGGAACACAGTTGATCGCCGATCTCGATGCTCCAGCCGAAGTACCGGTAACGCCTGCACCCGCCGCAATGCTGAGTCAGACGCTGGAGTCACTGAACGGGCTGGAAGTGACAGCGCGACTGGTCGACGCGGTGAGTTCGGCCACGGCGAAGAAGGGCGATGCCGTTCATGCCGTGATCGCGGAGCCAGTGTTTGGCAACGACAAGACCCTGCTGCTTCCCGTGGATTCCGCGGTGGACGGTGTGGTGCTGAGCGCGAAGCCCGCTCGCAAGTTTGGCCACAATGGTCAGCTGCACTTCACCATCCGCAGCGTGGAGCGCGCGGGCAGTGCAGCCCAGCACGTGGAGGGAACGCTCTCCGGTGCTGAAGGGAACAACGCGCAGAATGTGACTGTTGACCGCGAAGGCGACGTGAAGTCGAACCCCGATGCAGGCCGCTTTCTGGCACCAGCGTTGCTCGCGCTGACCGCTGCAGCCGGCGGAACGCAGGACAGCGATGGTCCGGGCATCGGACGCATCACAGTCGGTTCGAATGGCTTCGGGCTCGTGGCTCGCGTGATCGCGCTGACCGCGCAGAGCAGGCCGGTCGCGATCGGCTTCGGAGCCTACGCCTTCGGTCAGTCGGTGTACTTTCGCTTCCTCACCAAAGGGCATGAGGTGGAGTTCCCGAAGGACACGATGGTGACGTTGAAGCTGGCCTCGCGCTAACCTGCCGAGAGCGCGCGCAGCGCCATCACGTTGCGCATCTCGTCGCCAGGCTCATCGACGGGAGTTTCGGCGATGAAGCAGGCGTGATCGAAGCGAACATCGTGAAGCAAGCGCTTGAACACCGCCGAACCAATCGTGCCTTCACCGATATGCTCATGACGGTCGAGCTTGCTGCCCATCGCGGCCTTGGCGTCGTTGCAGTGCCACACGCGCACAGCGTCAAAGCCGATGGTCGCGCCGATCTGCTGCATCGTCTGCTCGTAGCCCTCGGCCGAGACCAGATCGTAGCCCGCGACGTGCGTGTGGCAGGTGTCGAGGCAGACCGCAACCGGCGCGCAACTCTGCAGCGTTGCGACGAGTTCGGCAACCTGGTCGAAGCTGCCACCGAGCGAGAACTCCGCGCCTGCGGTGTTCTCAATCAGGATGCGGAAGTTGTGGTCCTGCCAGTGGATTCCGCTGATCGCCTGCTCGATGCCCTGCGCGGCGAGCTTGAGACCCTCCTCGCGCGTAAGCCCCTTCCAACTGCCCGGATGCAGGACGAGGTATTCAGCACCCATCGCGAGCGCGCGTTCCACCTCACCGCGAAAGGCCTCGATCGAGTTGGCGCGAACGGTTTCGGTCTGCGAGCAGAGGTTGATGAGGTAGCTGGCATGAACAGCTACGGGATTGACATCGTGTTCGGCACGCAGCGCGCGCATCTTCGCGGCGTCCTCAGGCTTGACGGGCGCAGCCTTCCATTGCCGCGGGCTCGCGGAGAAGATCTGGAAGGTGTTTGCGCCTGCCTCGACCGCGCGCGTGACCGCCGTAAAACATCCGCCAGCCGTGCCGACGTGAACTCCGATGCGCTTCTTTGCCATGAGCATGAGAGTATCGCAAGCTGCGGTGTGGAGAAGGCGGCAGCGTGCTCCTCCAGGGGCCGTTGCGCCCAATCGGGCGTATCATTACAGCCGAACGACAGCCGAACGAACACCCACTTCAAACGCGAGGGATCCACGACAATGGCGCAGGCACAAAGCTACGAGAATCATGCGAGATACGATCCGCTGTTCCACTACACTCTTCTTCCGATTCTGGTGCTGAATCTGGTCTTCGCGATCCTCTACGCGGTGAAGCATCATGCTCAACACGTCCATCTGTCGATCTGGTGGATCGTGTTGTCGCTCACGTTCATCCTGATGGCAGGTCGCGCGCGCGGAGCAGCACTTCAGGTGCAGGATCGCGTGATCCGCCTCGAAGAGAAGCTGCGACTGTCGCAACTGGCCTCGCCCAGCGAACTGGTTGAGCTGGATTCGCTGACCATCGACCAATATATCGGGCTGCGCTTTGCCTCCAACCCGGAGGTGGTGGAGCTGGCCAGGCGAGCCGTACGCGAGAAGCTGACGCGCAAACAGATCAAGCAGAACGTAAAGAGCTGGCGCGCTGACAACGACCGCGCATAGCAGCGCTGGAAGACGATTCGCTGCAGGCACGAAGAGCCATTCAATGCGAAGAGGCCATCCACGGTGTGGATGGCCTCTTCGCATTGGAGTACGAATCGAGTCGTCTTAGTAGACGTCGAGTTGATAGCGCTTGTCCTTCTTCATGCCGGCAAGGTACTCAGCGGCCTGATCGAGCGTGCCGTTGGAACCGAGAGCAATGACATCGAGCAGCGTCCGCTCAACATCCTTGGCCATGCGCTCTGCGTCACCACAGACATAGACGTAGGCACCAGCTTCCAGCCACGCGTACAAGTCGTCGGAGTGCTCACGCATCCGATCCTGCACGTAGACCTTGCGCTGCTGATCACGCGAGAACGCCGTGCTGAGCCGCGTGAGGAAGCCGTCGCTCTCCATCGTCTGGAACTGGTCCTTGTACAG
>JAJZFE010000412.1 GCA_021798655.1 Acidobacteriota bacterium
CCTTCGTAATCTTGAGCGAATCCGCCCCCGGCGGCAGCAGCATGTAATGCATCCCAACCACTTTTGTCCCATCGTCCGAGACAACCGGCATCGTAAAAATATTCCCCTGGGCCTGCTGCTTGACCAAGCTCGGATCGTTCTGGTGCATCTTGATGATGTCGTCTACGCTCTTCGCTTCTCCCAAATCAGTTGCGCCTAACTCTGTCATTCCCTGCTCGAACTGATTCATCCGCTGGGTATCCAGATACTTCGCATCGATCTTTGCCCGGTCGGCGTTAAAATGATTCACGCTGATGTCCTGAGTGATCTTCGCGAGTTGGGCTTTTTGGATAATCTGGCGTTGCTGCTGGTTGTAGTCATCGGTCGCCTGCTGCATCTGCTGCTGTTCGCCCTGCTGCTCGTTCTGCATCCCGCCCTGCACCCCCAGCGCGAGCGCCCTGCTGGTTGCTCCTGGCCCGTTCCCCGCAGCTCCGGCATTGCCCAGTCCAGCCATTGCTCCGGCGATAATCCTCTTCCACTGCGTTCCCGGACCCGAAGCAACCCGCGATGCAACCATCTTTCCGGTCGGGTCCATGCTGACCGTTACATCATTCGCGCCACCCAGCGCGCTCATAATTCCGTGGAACATGCTGGACGCGAATCCGCCAGCTTTGGATGCCAGCGAGGGAGTCTGCGGCGCGGGGCCGGAGTTGTCCGCGCCCTGCGCCGTAGTTGGAGCGGTCGTCTGCGGCGACGCTCCATCCCCAGGATTGGCCGTTGGAGTTCCCGCAGCTTGCGCCGCAGGCGGAGGAACGTCCGTGCTGGGAATCTGCTGCTGATCTTGATTCGCAGCGGCACTCATCTGTGCCGCTGCCTGCATTCCATCTATCGGTTTCGTGATATCCATAATCCCCTCGCTACGGTACTGCCGGTGTTGCCGCTGCCGGTGTTGCCGCTGGCGGTCTTGCCGTTGGCAGTTTTGCCAATCCACCCATATAGTTTCCCGCTGCCATGCCCGCCACGCCGCCCAAAGCTCCCATCACGGAAGTCCACACCGAGTTTCCCTGTTGTGCAATCTGGTTCGCGGTATTTCCCGCCGCCTCGCTGGAGTTGGTCACGGCTCCGGCCATTCCATTCGGGTTAAGTTGCGCCGCTACTCCGCCCAGTGTCCCCGATGCGTTCATAAAGTTCTGTCGGCCTGTCGCATAATCCGCCTGCGTAATCTCCTGCTCCTGCGCGGATCGCGTTCCTGCCGCCGTCGCCGCCAGCTCTTCCTGCTGCTGCGCGTCCTGTCCCGGCGTCAGTTGCGAGTCGCCATTCTGTGCCGCCTGGTTCTCCTGCAACGCTCGCTTGGCCTGGTCGTAGTTCACCGCCGTGCCTTCGGTCGCCTGCGCGTTCATGGAATTGCGCTCGGCATCGCTGAATCCACGCTGATTGATGCCCGCTTGCAGAATCGGCTGGAACGCAGAGGTCAGCGAGCTCAGGATGCCTTGGCTCTGGCCAAAAACATTTTTGTACTCTGAACTCAACGTGTTCATAAAGTCGATCTGCGAATTTTGAACCTGCGCTTGCCCCGACGTTGGTCCGCACATAGCTTCTACACCTCATCCTGCGTTATATGTTGCGCGTTGCGCCGCTTGTTTTCCTGCTCCACGAATGCCCGTTCTGCGGATAACCCACGCACCATTTCCTGCGGACTCCTCTGGAAGCCAAGGCGCTTCTCCGTGATTCGGATCAGCATCGGGTTCTTCGAACGATAAAGAATCTCGGTGACGCCCCGCTTGGCAAGCTCCATCGAAATCCACGAGAAGCCGTCGATCAAGGCATCGCGGATTCGGTCGCGTTGCTCCTGCGTCTCCGATGGAGAAAACTGCATTTGCAGCCGTATCGCGTTCTCGGTACGCAGAAAGAAGATTCGTCCATCGGCATCTTCGACGACGTAGGTTCCCACTCCCGCCTCATCCTGCGTAAAGAACTTGCCGTCTAGCAACCCTTTATGGAACGGGTCGCGGTCAATCCACTCCTCAGTGATTGCCCGGTCCGCCTCGGTCGCTGGCCGCAGCGTGTATTGCCCGAAGTGAAATACATTGTCTGCCGGTTCAATTTGCCGACTGGATTGAATGTCGCGGACAAAATCCACCAGCAGTTGAGTGAGCTTTTCCGTATATCCCATCTGCGTCGTCTCATCCTCACCCTCGAACGTGATGTTCTTTTTGCGGAGGAAAGCGCCTGCATCCTCATGTAGTTTCGTCTCGTTCACGTTCTCGCTTCCTCCACTGTTGCAAACTCTAACTTGAATGGGATTGTGACGCCAGAACTATCGCTAAGAAAGATTCACAGGTAGAAACCTGCGCCTGCGATATCCGTTCCCGCCGTAGAACTGCCGCGCATAGACATCCGCCCCGCTGGCAATCGGTGGCAGGCTTCCCGTCATCAGCGTGGAGCGCCCATAGTCCGGCATCTGGACAGGCAGGCTCGGCTGGCTCTGCACGATTGGCCCCTGGCTCTGCATCTGCTCTTCCGCATCCGGCTGACTTTGGTTCGTCTTCATCGTCTACTCCGCTTTCAGTGAGCCATAGATCGTATGTGTCAGCAGCTCATTCGCTGCGTCCTCCGCAGGCCACGAAACCTTCAGCTGCAAATGGTTGCAGGACTGGTTCTGCTGCACCTGTGCCATGTGGTACCGCTGGCTGTAAAGCGTCTTGGGCGCTGCCTGCAATGGCTGGTCGTTGGCTGTCTTCAGCAGGTTAATCCACGGCGGAGAGGTCGGCAGTCCGGAAAACTCCCCCAGCAACAAGGCAACACTCGGAGCACTGCCCACCAGTGAAGCCCGCAAGGTTACGAACTCAATCGTTGCCGCAGATCCCGGATCGGCAACCACAATGCTTCCCAGCACCCCATAAGCCTGGTAAGGCACGCCATTGTCGGAGTACGTCGTATAGTCGCGCTGCAAGATAGGCCCAACCGATTTATTGGCTCCCGATGGCCCAATCAGCAAACGCCGGTCGCCCGGTTGTACTTCAATCGAGCGCACTGCGCTCGTGCCGCCGACGATGCTTCTGAACGTGCTCCACACGCTTCCGGATTCCGGCGCCGCGAGCGCACTCATGCGGAACCAGCCAGTTGTGCCGTCAGCGGCGTACAGCGCAACATCTTCACTGGAGCCATCGTGAAACGTCAGATAGCATCCAGTCTTTGGAAATTTGGTCTCGAATTGATCGCCAATCGGCAGCCCAACCTCCAGCTCGCCCGCGCCGGGGTCCCATGAGATGACCCGCCGCGAGGTTGTCTTCATATAGGCTGTGCTGCCCTGCACCGTGAACTGGTTGAAGTCTCCCAGTCCGATACCTTCCTGAAAAACGACCGTGGAGAATGACGATGCCGAGGTTCCCAGCCCCAGCGTAATCCATGCGTCCGCGTTCGTCAGCGAAATAAGCCCGATGGTGGTAGACCATACTCTCGTCCCGCTCGATGTCAGCGGAACGGCATTCAGCGGCGGGAAAGCCGTATTCCCGTTCCCATAGGTCGTATCCGGCCCACCGGAGTACGTCAGCACGTTACCCACGAACCCCCAGATGCGCCCCAGATGGTACGCGCTCGGCTGGAAGGTCGCCAGCGGTGGATCGTTGTGGTGCGCGATGGGTGCCAAAATCAGCGCATTCAGCAATTGGTCGGAGTTGGTATCGACGTAGCTCCACGTCCCGCCATTCGGGTTGTTTGGAATCTCATCGTCGTAGATAAGCGCCGACCCATCCTGCACAGTGCGGTAAATCACAATAGAGCCAGTCTGCGGGTCGGTGCTGTACTGCCCTTGGATCAGCACCTGGTACCCGGCATTCAGCGTAATGGCCGCGCTCTGCGCTGAAGTCGTGCTCACACTCCCGTCAACGAGATTGCGATAGCCATATCCCCATGTCCATGCGCCGGTTGAGGCGTTCGCATAACTGCCTCCATTCTGCCAAGTCGCGGCGCTATCGGTCGTCAAGCTGCCCCGCGTCGTCCTCCATAGGGGTTGCGTCGTTCCGCTCACGCCGCTCACCGCGATGCTTTGCAGGCTTCCGTTGGAGTCAACTACCTCCTGGCTTGGGCTGATCGGCGTCGTATTCAGGATCGCGGCCAGCGCAAAGATGTGGCCCGATCCCGTCGTGTAGATGCCGACGCCATCCGAATAGTTTCCAGTGTACTTCTGTCCGGTTACAGAGCAGTTCCAGCCATGCGACACATTCGATCCGAAGAGGATGCCGGAGGCCATCGCTGAGGTCGCTGCCACGCTCGACTGCGTAAACGCCGGAGGTAAACCAAACGATGCTCCCGAGGCACATGTTCCGTAGACCAGAGCCAGCACCTGGGTGCCCGCTGTTGGAATCGTGATAGCCGTCCCGTTCGTTACGGCATAGCTCACTACACCGCCGCCGGCCTGGTAGAAGATTCCGAAGATGTTCGCTGTTCCGCCCCACCGGTTGCCGCTGTCGTCGTTGTAAATCACGCTCAGATTCATCGCCGCGTCGAGCGTACACCCCTGCAACACGTTCATCCCGTTACCGGTGTTCGCCGTTCCAGCCGGACCGGCAATATTGGCGAACTGACTCGCGAGAAACCCGGTCGGAACCGGAACCGCGTTCGCGACAGGAACCAACCCAGTGCTTGCGGAACCGACGCAAATGCACAGCGGATCGCCCAGCGCCGTCGTGAACTGTGCATATTGAAACCCGCCCACCTCCGTCAGCGTAACCGCAGCTCCCGCCGTCCATGCTGCGATTGCCCAGTTCGAGGAGGCTGCGAAGGCGATGCCGTTCGAGCGGTTCTGAAAGTTGCTGGTCAGCAGGCCGCCTGCGCTGCTGGATTGGTACACACCACTGATCTCTGTTCCACTGTTATAACCGTTTCCCGCCGTGCTCCATGCCAGCGAATTTCCCAGCGTATAGCCCGCCGGAAGCGCAATCACCGTTCCATTCGCCGCCGTCTGGCCTACTCCAATGCAAACCGATCCGCCGCCCAGAACTGGAATCGTCCCGAAGTTTCCGGTCAGGCTCGAAGACGTGATAGACGACCATTTTTGCGCGATGCCGACATTCACCCACAGCACATTGTTGTCCGTCACCTTGGAACCCAGCGCCGACGTGAACACAGGCGGTACCGCTCCAGTCGTCCCGCTGCTTGCGGCCTGGTAGAAATACAGCGTCCCGCTGGCATCTGCTGCCATGATGTATTTTCCATAGGTCACGGCTGCGCTGCTGGCATAGGTTCCCAGACCCTGATCTTGCCAGACCACCGTATTGTCCAGCGTCGTTCCGCCTGTGTCATTCCAAGGAGCAGGCTCCGCAGATCCTGTGGTTCCAAACGTCTTCACCTTCTGGATGTGGTTTGCCGCGTCATAAATCAGAAAGCTGGTGGAGTAGTACGTTCCCTTCGCCCATCCTGGAACGGTCTGCGGCAAAGGCTGTTGCGTCACTGTGGGAGCTTTCGGCGGGGCG
>JAJZFE010000477.1 GCA_021798655.1 Acidobacteriota bacterium
TCAATCACCTGCGCACCGGCTTGCAGGTACAGCTCGTGCACGCTGCGAACCATCTCCGGTTGCGTGACGTTCAACTCGTCGTAGCAGCGGTTGATGAACACGCCGCAACCGTACAACATCGTTCCCATCGCACCGTCGCACAGCACTGTCTCACCGGCGAAGAGCTTGTCTACTGCGGCCTCCATGTGGCTCCTGTCCTGCACGCCTGTTTCGGTTCCATCATCCTCGGGCGTAACCTTCATGGTATAACGTCAACCGCGTGCAGACACGCCACCGGCGGGTCGGATACACATACCCGCTCACTTCCGCCTGATATACTCGTCATACTTGGTTAGCAGTCCCTAGCGCGGCGAGCGCACCGGTTTGGAGTGGTTTACGTTGAAGATTCGAAGTGTCAAAGCCCAGCTCTTTGCTGGCCTTCTGTTGGCTGTTGCTACGCTGGTTCCGACTGCCTGTCGGCGGCCTCTTTACTACTACCCGCAGTACAACTATGCGGGTCGGCCTACTCCTCCCAGCGGTCTGCTCTATCGCGTCATGGCCGCCTACACCGCCAACGGCACCAGCGGTGGGCTCGAGGTCCTCGACGGATTCAATGATCTGCGCGGAAACATTCAGGACACGATTCAGCGCTTCTCCATCTCGGGATACTCCGAAGCCAACCCGATCAGCATCATCAACTACCCGGAGCAGTTGACGGGCTATGTCCTGTCGCTCAATGACGGCAACTTGACGGCCATCAACTACGGCAAGGAAACCAGCTCTGGAACAGCGGCCGGCTTCAATGCCAACTCACCTTCAGCCGCTGCCACGCCGACGGGAATCGTATTCGCAGGCGCTGCCGAGCAGTCCGGCCAGCTCGTCATGTCCACTGGCGGAAGCACCTATGCCTTCAGTCTGCCCAACGTCGACAAGGTAGCCGTCAATCCTGGCGGCACGGTTGTTCTCGCGATGGTGCGTAACTCCAATACGCTGTACCGAATCGTCAAACTGCCCGCCACCACCACGCCCATTCTGCCTCCTGGTTACGTCGACTGCGAGCCGCTGCTGCTGCCCACCTACTGCGTGGTCCCGGTCGCGGGCACCTACGACCGGCCCAGCAATGTGTACTTCTCGATCGACGGCAACACAGCCTACGTGCTGAACTGTGGCCAGGAGTGTGGTGGCAACACCTCCAGCGTCGGCTTCCTGCAGATGGCCGCGCTGCAGTACACCAACGTTCCTACCGTGAATCCGCTCAGCAGCACAGCGCCTTCGCCAGCACAGACACTACCCGTCGCCAATCCGGTGCCGATCCCCGGAGGCGTCACCGCGGCCATCGCCGACAGCAACTACCTGTATCTCGCCGGGCAGCAACTGCAGGGCAACGGCCTCTTCGCCGGAAACCTGACACTGCTGCAGCTCAGCACCGATACCATCGCGAACACCTACAGCATCTCCGACGGCACGCACACCAGGATGCTATTTGCCGACAACAACACTCTTTGGATCGGTGCCTCCCAATGCACCAACGGCGTGCGCGCCGCACTCGCATCCGCTGGCGGAACAACACAGGCCGCGAACACGAACTGCCTCACCCGCTTTACCACCGACTCCACCTTCAACGGCGGCAGCAACGCGGTGCTTCCATCGTGGTCCTCCAACACGGCATACACCGTTGGGCAGGAAGTCTCCGACGGCACCAACATCGAGGTCGTCCAGACGGCTGGTACTTCGAGCGGCAGCGCTCCATCGTGGAAGGCCGGCAACGATGCGACCACCACGGACGGACAGGTCACCTGGGTCAACATTGGCGCGGTCAGCCCGGTCCAGATCATCCCGGCTGTGACGCCCAACAGCAGCCTGCTGACTGTGCAGTATCCGAATACGAACCAGAACCCGTACTACTACGACAGCCTTACGGGCCTCTGCTGGGTTCAGAACCTCGGCAAGATCTACACCGCATACGGTGGTCAGATCCATATCTTCAACACGGCCGACGGCTCCGAACGCAGCAACTTCTTCGCCACCGTGCAGGGCACGGTGAACGACGTAGCCTACATCGACGCTCTCACCAACGAAGCGAACTAGTACCAAGCAACTCTGCCATGCCAGCAGGTGCCTCCAACCATGTCGACGTTCTCGCCATCGCCGCTCATCGCGATGACGTGGAACAGACCTGCGGAGGCACCTTGCTCGTGCAGCAGGCGCTCGGTTGGAAGACCGGCATCCTGGACCTGACGCGCGGCGAGGCTGGCACGCGCGGCTCGGCGGCAGAGCGTGCCGCCGAAGCCGATGCCGCTGCGAAGATCCTGCGCGTCAGCTACCGCGAGGCGCTCGACCTGCCCGACGGCAACGTGCAGAACACACTCGAAAATCGCCTGAAAATAGCCGCCGTTTTGCGGAGGGTACGGCCGCGGGTCGTCATCCTGCCATACTGGCAAGGTCGACATCCGGATCACTACACCACAGCGACTCTGGGCTACGAGGCCTGCTTCGCCGCCGGGCTCACCAAACTGGACCTGCCCGCCGAGCACGGCGCTCCGCATCGGCCGTACAAGGTGCTCTACGCCTCGCTCTATGCGGACGTTCGGCCTACCTTCGTCGTAGACATCACCGCGCACATCGAGACCCGCCAGCAGGCCTTGCTGGCCTATCGCTCGCAGTACGGTGAGCAGCCAACCGGCTTAGGCCTCTTCGTCCCGGAGGCTGACATCCGCGAGCGCATGTTCTCCACCGCGCGACACTACGGCCTACTCGCGGGCATCCGCTACGCCGAGCCGTTCGTGCAACGCGAGGTCTCCGCCGTCACCGACCTGATGCAGTTGCCAGTGCAGAGCATCTAGCTGCCGTTCCCTCTCAGGTGTAGTCGCCAGCACTCTTCATAATTTGTCATTCCGCAGCCTTCACGATTTGTCATCCCGCAGCGCAGCGGAGGGATCTGCTTGGGCGGCGACTACACCTGATGGGAATGCGCTATAGCTGCTGCCTCGGCTACAAATGAGACCAACTCCGGCGGGCAGTACACAGGCGCCTGAAAGCTGAACCGGCGCTTGCCCGCAAGCAGCCTGCCTGAGACGCCGTCCCAGACCTCGCCGAACTCAGCGCCCTGCGGCACGACCAGCGCGTCCACGCGGTCCAGGTAGCGTTTGGCGGAGTCCTTGAAGTCCACCACCGTCGGGTCCAGTACACTCAGCGACAGGTCCGGCTGCAGGAAGCGCAGCACGCTGTTGGACTCCACGATCACCGCGCTGCCTGCATCGTCGGCAGCGGCGATCAGCTGCCGGATGCGCGGCATCGCCTCGGCAAGCTGGCCCTGGCGCGTTCGCACCCAGAACGACTTCACGGCTCCGGCAGCCAGATAGCGCGAGCTGTCCGTGCCGCTGGCGAACTCGCGTTCCTCGGAGATGGCGATCGTGTGATCCGCTGTCTCGCAGTCGCAGGGCTCGCCGTTGGCAGAGCAGACGCCGTGGCCGAACTGCGTGATCTTGATCGCCGTCCATCGCTGCTCGGGCAGCGCAGCGATCAGGCCGGCGACGACGCTCGTCTTGCCGATGTTGCGGGTGTGTCCGCCGACGACGACGACCATGTACCCCCCCACTTGGCCCTGAAGCCCTCAACCGACTTGGCCCTGAAGCCCTCAACCGATCCAACTAGCGGTGGACTTGCCTGCCGCTGGAGGGATCGCGAAAACAACCTGGCCAGCGTTTCTCGGAGACCACTTTCGTGATTATAGTGGCTCGGTCAAGCCTTCGATTACTTCAGCCGCCGCACCTTGGCCATCGTCTTCAGGAAGTCGCGGACCGGCTCGGCGGGGGTTCCGGCGAACATCTCACCTTCGCCGGTGACGGTCTTGCCGGGGTACACGCCTCCCTGGCCGCCGAGGATCACTCCCCTGCCGATGGTGACGTGGTCGCCAAGGCCGACCTGCCCGGCCAGGATCGCCCCGTCCTCGATGACGCAGGAGCCCGAGATGCCCACCTGCGAGGCGATCACCACATGCTGCCCGATGCGGCAGTTATGGCCGATCTGCACCAGGTTGTCGATCTTCGTGCCCTTGCCGATACGCGTTTCGCCGAGCGCACCGCGGTCGATGGTAGTGTTCGCGCCGATCTCCACGTCGTCCTCGACGATGAGCCTGCCCTGCTGCGGGAACAGGATGTACTCGCCCGTCGTCCGGTGGCGGACGTAGCCGAAGCCCGTGGAGCCGAGCACCGCGCCGGCCTGCACAATAACGCGGCTGCCCAACTCGACGCCGCGCAGAATCTTCGCACCGGGGCCGATGGAGACATTGGGCGACTCGACGGCGAGGACGCGGGGGTCTTTCCCGGCGGGCTGGCCGGTCACGAGCGCGGGCGGGGCGAGGATGATGCCCGCCTTGCTGGCCACCGCTGCCGTGAGCGAGGCGGCATCCTGCGCGAAGACGAGCGCGTCGGAGGTAGCGTCGTCCAGCCCGGAGACGCGGCTGACAGTGGGGCGGTTGAGCACCTTCGCCGGGCCAGGCTTCGGTTCAAGCCCGGCTAAAACGGCGATCTGGTCAAGGGTGAGGGTCTTCATAGGGTCGCTATCACGCTCCAGTGCGCTGAGACCCATTGTAGATGTGAGGGCAATTGAATATGCACTGAAATAAAATATTGCACCGATCTCAGTTTAGGTGCAGACTTTACTCATGAGGGCGAACATCAATTTAGACGCCGACGTCTATACCTTTGCCTCAAGCTACGCGAGTGCGAAGGGCATACCTCTGGGAGCGGCCATCAGCGAACTTCTCCGCCGCGCCGAACAGGCACCCGAGCAACCGACCGCCCTGATGACGACGAGCATGAGTGGCTTACTGGTGAAAGCAAGAGCCGGCCGTGTGGTCACTCCGGGAATGGTCAGGGAACTCTCAGAGGACGATCTTGACTGAGCCGCCGACGCATCTTTTGGACGTCAATGTGGTTCTGGCTTTGTTGGACCAGGCCCACATCCACAACGAGAGGGTGGAGGAGTGGTTCGACACTCCCGGCTTGCAGTGGGCGATGTGCGCCTTCACCGAAGCTGGCGTTCTGCGATTTCTCACACGGCCAAAGACCGGCGGAATGAGCATGGAACAGGTCTCCGCGATGCTGGATAGGCTGCGACAGCAACCGGGGTATCACTATCAACCAGTGACTGAGAACTGGAGCGCACTCACCAGGCCGTTTGCCAAGCGCGTGCATGGGCACAATCAGGTGACGGATGCCTACCTGCTTGGCGTTGCAATCAGGGAAGGACTGGTGCTGACCACCTTCGACAAGGCGCTGCTGCATCTGGCCGGGGAGTACAGGCGCAACATTCTTGTGCTGGAGGCAAGTTGAGTAAGACCGCAACCGTCAACAGTGAACCAGAGCCTCTGGTGGCGCGGCAGTGAGCGAGGCGGCGTCCTGCGCGAAGATGAGCGCGTCGGAGGCGGCGGCGTCCAGCCCGGAGACGCGGCTGACGG
>JAJZFE010000025.1 GCA_021798655.1 Acidobacteriota bacterium
GGCGCGATCCTGCTCGGCGGGAGTGAGGTCGCCGTGCAGCGGCAGCAGGGTGAGGCCGGAGCTGCGGGCGAGCGGTTCGCACTCGCGGAGTGTGCGGTGGATCTCGGCTGCTCCGGGGAGGAAGGCGAGGATGTTGCCGGTGTGGCCTTCGGCGTTGAGCAGCGCGACAGCCTTGCGGACCTGCGTCTGCAGCGGCTCTGGCGAGTACGGCAGATGACGCACGGTGAGCGCGTGCTGGCGACCTGCGGAGCGCAGGATCGGGCAGCTGCCGAGATAGTGCGCGATGGGAGCGGCATCGAGCGTGGCGGACATGACGATGAGCCGCAGATCGGGGCGCGAGCGTTGCAGGCGCTTGAGCAGAGCGAGCGCGAGGTCGCTGTCGAGGTGGCGCTCGTGGAACTCGTCGAGCACGACGGCGTCGACGCCGCGCAGGGCGGGGTCGGAGAGCAGGCGACGCGTGAGGATGCCTTCGGTGACGAAGCGGAGGCGCGTGCGCGGGCCGGAGACCTCGTCGAAGCGGACCTGGTAGCCGACGGTGTTGCCGACCTCCTCGCCGAGTTCGGCGGCGACGCGGCGCGCGGAGAGGCGCGCGGCGATGCGGCGCGGTTCAAGGACGAGAACCTCGCCGCTGACGAGGGCGAGCAGCGCGGGCGGAACGCGGGTGGTCTTGCCGGCGCCGGGCGGGGCTTCGAGGACGAGGTTGGGTGTGCTGCGGAGCGAGGCGAGAATGTCGGGGAGGATCGCATCGACCGGAAGGGTTGGCTTGAGGCTCACTGTTGTGATCGGAACATGCGGGGTTGCGGAGCGTCAATGCGGGCGCGTGGCTGGTAGTCTGGGCTCGCTGCAGGGTCGAGGTGAGCGATGGAGTTGCGAGCGACGGCGCGGAGGATTCTCGACGAGGCGATGGCTGCGGTGCGTATCGACGCGGCGATGTTGCAGGCGGTGCGTTGCGCGGATGGCGTGTTGCATGTGGGTAGCCTTTCGTATCGGTTGGCGGCGTTTGAGCGCGTGGTGGTGGTGGCGATGGGCAAGGCCGCAGGGCCGATGGCGGAGGCGTTGATGACTGCGCTGAGGGATGCGCCTCGTGTTGAGGGTGTGGTGGTGGGAGCGACAGCTCCGACGGTTGTAGATGCACGGCTGCGGTGGATGCGTGGGAGCCATCCGGTGCCGGATGCCGCGTCGGTGGCTGCGGCGGATGTGGTGCTGCGGTTGCTGCGTGGCTGCGATGCGCGTTGTCTGGTGCTGGTGCTGCTGAGTGGTGGTGCGTCAAGCATGGTGGAGCGCCCGCTGGATGGGGCGTTGAATGGTTGGTTGAGCGCGGAGGATGCGGCCGATCTGCATCGCGCGCTGGTGGCTTCGGGGCTGCCGATTGCGGCGATGAACACGCTGCGGAAGCATGTCTCCGCGGTGAAGGGCGGGCGGCTGGCGCTGGCAGCGGGCGACGCGACGCTGTGTACGGTGATCGTGTCGGATGTTCGGCCGGGCGAGGAGCAGGTCGTGGGCTCGGGACCGACGATGGCCGATGCGACGACGGTGGAGGACTGTCGCAGGATCGTTGCGGACGCAGGTGAGTCGCTGCGGTTGACGGCGAAGCTGCGCGCGTACCTTGCGAGCGCGTTGCTGGAGGAGACGCCGAAGCCAGGTGCGGTGAAGGGCGATGTGGTGGTGCTGCTGTCGAGTGATGACCTGTGCGCAGCGGCGCAGGCGAGTGCGGCGGCGCTGGGGTTTGCGGCCGTGGTGGACAACGGCTGCGACGAGTGGGAGTATCGCGCGGCGGCGGAGTATCTGCTGTGCCGCGCGGAGATGTGGCTGATGGAGCATGAGCGTGTGTGCGTCGTGTCGACGGGTGAGGTCGCGGTGGCGCTCGACGGCGAGCCTGGGCTCGGCGGACGGAACCAGCAGTTTGCGCTGGAGTGCGCGCGGCTGGCTGCTGAGCGAATGGCTGCGGAGCGACGAACGGCTGAGCGCGGGTTGCGGGTTGTAGTGTTGAGTGCCGGTTCGGACGGCGTGGACGGCAACAGTGTGGCTGCGGGAGCGGTGGTGGATGCGACGACTGTGGAGCGTGCGGCGGCGCTGGGGCTTTCGGTGGAGCAGGCGCTGCGGCGGTTCGACAGCTACAGCCTGCTGGCCGCGCTGGGTGATGCGGTGGTGACGGGTGCGACGGGGAACAACCTGCGCGATCTGCGGCTGGTGCTGATGGAGCGTGTGCCTGAGCGTGGAATGCCATGAGCGTGCACGGTATACAAAGGCTGATGCGGGTTGCATAATCGGACTGCTTGAGGATGAATGCCTGTGGCGTTGCGTGAACTTGGGATGACGCTGTGCCTGGCGGATGTGGGCGGTGATGCCGGTGGAACGTGGGCGCAGCGCTATGATCCGACGGGACACTGGTGGCTGACGACGGTGTGTGCGGCGGTGCCGCTGCTGGTGCTGCTGGCGCTGCTGCTGGGTGCGCGGATGAAGGCGCATCGCGCGTCGCTGATCGCGCTGGTGGCGTTGATGGTGGTGGCGGTGGCGCTGTTCCGTATGCCGGTGAAGCTGGCCGCGCTGGCTACCGGATATGGCGTTGCGTATGGGCTGTTTCCGATTGCGTGGATCGTGCTTCCGGTGATCTTCCTGTACGAGCTGACCGTCCATGCGAAGCGATTTGAGCTGCTGCAGCAGTGCTTTACGGGCGTGACGCAGGATGCGCGGCTGCAACTGCTGCTGATTGCCTTTGCGCTGGGCGCGTTCTTTGAAGGCGCTGCAGGGTTTGGCACGCCGGTGGCGGTGTGCGGCACGCTGCTGATCGGGATCGGGTTTGCGCCGCTGGAGGCTGCGGCGCTGGCGCTGCTGGCGAACACGGCGCCGGTGGCGTTTGGCGGCCTGGGGACGCCGGTGGTGGCGCTGCACGGTGTGACTGGACTGGACCTGCGGCTGTTGTCGCGCATGATCGGGATTCTGCTGACGCCGTTCTGCGTGCTGGTACCGTTCTGGCTGATCGCCGTGTTTGCGGGCTGGCGGCGGATGGTGGAGGTGTGGCCGGCGATCCTGCTGTCGGGTGTGCTGTTTGGCGGAGTGCAGTTGCTGGTGGCGTCGTTGCATGGGCCGTGGCTGGTGAACATTGCCGCGTCGGTGGTGACGATGGCAGCGCAGGTGCTGTTCTTCCGGGTGTGGCGGCCGCGCCGAATCCTGGGCCCTCGGCTGGAGGAGATTGCCGCAGGCGAGGAGACGCTGTGCCGACCTTCGCGGGCGCTGGTGGTGCGAGCGATGCTGCCCTGGGCGGTGTTGACGCTGTTCGTGGCGCTGTGGGGAACGCCGGTGTTTGCCCGCTGGTCAGGCTCGTTCAGCGCGGTAACTGTGGCGGTGCGCGGGCTGGACGGCGTGGTGCTGCGGATGCCGCCGGTGGTGGCTGCGGCGCACGCGGAGACGGCGGTGTTTGCGTTCGACTGGCTCTCCGCAACAGGTACAGGCATCTTCATCGCGGCGTGGATTGCGGGGTTTGCGATGCGGTTGCGTGTGGGCGAGATCCTGATGGTGCTGCGGCGGACGCTGTGGAAGACGCGGTATACGGTGATCACGATTGCGGCGTTGATGGGCTTCGGATTTCTGATGCGGTTCTGCGGGATCGACGGGGTGCTGGGGCTGGCGTGTGTGCGGACGGGGAAGCTGTATCCGTTCTTCGGGACGCTGATTGGGTGGATCGGGACGGCGTCGACGGGGTCGGACACATCGTCGAATGTGCTGTTCGGGAGCCTGCAGAAGCTGACCGCGCTGCAGCTGGGGATACCGGCGGTGGTGATGGCGGCGGCGAACTCCGGCGGCGGCGTGATGGGCAAGATGATCGCGCCGCAGAGCGTGGTGGTGGCGAGCACCGCGGCGGGCATCTATGGCAGCGAAGGAGCGATCCTGCGGCGAGTGGCGCTGCACAGCCTGCTGCTGGCGTCGCTGATGGGAGCGGTGGCGCTGGTGGCGGTGCATGTGCCGGCGATGGTGCGTCTGGCGTCGCAGTAAGGTGTGGAGGCTGCGCGGAACCGAGTTTGGTTCAGGATATCCACTGATAATTGAATATTCACAGGATAAGACCTTGAATGGTGCAGGGATGCCCCGCATACTCACTGCTAGAGCGTTGCTGCGCCAGCAGTTACGTCCTGTGAATCGCCTGGGTTCGGCAGCACGACCGCCAAGCCGACTCCCAGCCCGAGAGATGAGCGCCATGAGCCGTTACTGCCGTGAAGATGTACTACGCATCCTACGACTGCCGGTCCGCCAGCTCGCCGCATGGGAGAGGGCGGGGCTGGTGTCGAGCTCGGAAGAGTATTCCTTCGACGAGCTGGTGCAGCTGCGGAAGCTGCGCGACCTGGCCGCGACGCGGATCTCGGTGAAGAGCATTGTGCGGTCGGTGGACGCGATGCAGAAGGTCTCCGGGATGACCAATCCGCTGCTGGAGTCGGTCGCGGTGCGGCAGGGCTCGCGGGTGGCTTGGCGGCAGTATGGCGCGCTGGTCGATCCGGTGACGCGGCAGATGGCTTTCGACTTCGAGCTGACGCATACCGGCGGTGGATTGACGGTGGTGCGGCAGCGGGGGCAGGCTCCGGCGGTGCAGAACGGCGAGACGCAGGAGATGTTTCTGCGTGCGGTGCGGCTGGAGGAGATTCCCGGACGCCTCGGCGAGGCCAAGGAGATCTACGAGACGATCCTGGAGCTGAACGCGGACCATGCAGCCGCAGCGATCAACCTGGGGACGATCCGCTACAACGAGCGCGACTACGCTGGCGCCGAGGCGTTGTACCGTCGCGCGACCGAAGCGGACCCGGAGTATGCGCTGGCGTTCTTCGACCTGGGCAACGTGCTGGACGAGCAGCAGCGGCTGGAAGAGGCGATCGAAGCCTACGAGCGCGCGCTGAAGCTGGTGCCGCAGTATGCCGACGCGCACTACAACCTGGCGCTGGCCTACGAGCGGACCAAAGAGCCGCGCAAGGCGCTGCGCCACTGGACGACGTACACCCAGCTGGACCCGACCGGGCCGTGGTCCAACCACGCGCGCGGCCAGGCGAAGCGGATTCTGGCCGGTGAGCGGCTGGCGATCGTCAGCCGACATGGACGGACGATGATGCGGATGGCCGGGTAGTCTGCGGCGGCCGGGGTACCCCCCCTCCCCCCCCTCAAATTGGCTTGATCTCTGGAATCAACAGGTTACGGGGTGTTGTGTCTGCAAGATATTGATTGCAGAGATTTTAGGGGCATAATATTCAAAACATTGGGGTTACGGGCAAAGTGGCTGCAAGGTGTTGATTGCAGATGGCTTGCGGCTATAATATTCAAACGATTGGGGTTAGGGCTGTTTTTGGTTCGGAATAGCAAGCTGGTGGGGGCTGGGGTGGGTGTCGGTTCTCAGGTCTCAGGTCTGAGTTTTGAGTTTCCAGTTTTCCAGTTGCCGGTGCTTCCCCTATTTCTATT
>JAJZFE010000224.1 GCA_021798655.1 Acidobacteriota bacterium
CCTGGGACCACAGCTCACCCGACCTCCGCAAGGGGGCCGTCGAGGACCTGCGCGACTCCATCGCCGCCGATCCGAAGCTGCGGGTGCTCATCGTCCACGGCTGGAACGATCTCTCCTGCCCGTTCATGGGCTCGGTGCTCACGCAGAACCAGCTGCCCGCCAAACTCGCTGGCCAGGTGCAGGTCCACGAGTTCCCCGGTGGCCACATGTTCTACACCCGCGCCGCCAATGGCAACGGACTCCACCAGCTCGCAGAGACCCTGATCGCCGCTCATTAGATCCATCTTCTTCGGATCGATCCTCGCCGTCCTCTCGACCGAAGCATGACAGTTCCATCGTCCTGCACAGCGGAGAGACCCCCGCATTTCGACCCCCATAACTTCCGCAGCGAAGCGAGCGAATCCGGCTGGACGGAGACTACGGCCCGGGCGCGGGATCTGTCACGCGCAGCGCCGGCAGGGCGTTGTGCCGATCGTCGAACATGCCTCTTTTCGCGATTTCACCTGCGGCCATCGGCTCCCACCAGAAGACACCTTTACCCAGTCCGCGCGGGGTCTGGAGCACGGCGCCGATGACGGAGGACAGGAACGCGGCTTGGCCCTCCGGAGTTTGAGGAAATGGAGGCTTGCCTGTCTTGAAGAGTTCGCCCTCGCGCCAGTCGTAGGCCGTCTCCACCACGATAATCGGCTTCCCGTAACGCGTCGCCATGAACGCCAGGTTGGCCTTGAGGTCCTTGAGGCTGCCCTGCCACCACGGGTAGTACGACTGTCCAATGATGTCGAAGGGCACGCGGTTCGCGGTCAGGTTGTCGAAGAACCACTTCGTCGACTCCTCGTTGCCGCCTTGATCGATGTGCACCATGATGGCCGGCCTGCGTAGATCGCCCCTGCCCGCGTCGACGCCACGGATGCCCGCAGAGACGAGTTCAGCGAACTGCGGCCAACGTTCGGGCAGGTGTCCGTCGGGCCACAGCATCCCACTGGTGACCTCGTTGCCGATTTGCACCATGTCCGGCATGGTGCCCTGCTCCCGGAACGCCTCGATCGTGCTCCGCGTAAAGTTGTAGACCGCCTTTACGAGCTCATCGTGGGTCAGTTTGGACCATGCAGCGGGCGTCTTCTGGTGCGCGGGATCGGCCCAGTCGTCCGAGTAGTGGAGGTCCAGCAGGAAGCCGAAGCCCAAAGCCCTCGCAGCCTTGGCCTCTGCCAGCGTGTAGGCGAGCGTGTTGGGCAAAGCCGTGGGCTCGTTCATCACGCGCAGGCGGACGCAGTTATAGCCGTGATGGCGGAGAATCTCGAGGCCGGGATGCGGTTGCCCCTCGTCCTCAAAGACGACGCCCTTGGCCTCCATCTCGCGCAAGAAGGAGACATCGGCGCCCACGATGAATCCGGCCGGTATCGGGGTGGAAGGCGGTAGCGGAGCGGTGGCGATCTGTTGACCATTCGCTGGCAGGGCGAGAGAGAACAGCAAGCCAATTCCAAGGATTTGCAGGCGCATCGACTCGGGCCTTCCTTTCAGGCGTTTCATTTACAGGTGCAGCAGGCCGCGCTGCAGGGCGGTCACAACGGCCTCGGTGCGGTCGCCCACGTCGAGGCGCTGGAGGATCGCCGAGACGCGGCACTTTACGGTGATCTCGGCCAATTCGAGCTCGGCGGCGATCTCGCGGTTGCTCTTTCCCTGGGCGATGCGGACCAGCACCTCGCGTTCGCGCGGGGAGAGGTCATTGCTGGGCGTGCGGTTCGCAAGAGCCTGCTTGACCACCTGTGGCAGGTAACGGCCTCCGGCATGGACGCGCTTGATGGCGTCGGTGAGCAGGTCGTGAGGCAGGCCCTTGATGATGTAGCCGCGCGCCCCGGCCTGCAGCGCCTGGTGGATGTCTTCGTCGCCCTCATAGGTCGTAAGGACGATGATGCGTGCGTCTGGCGACGCGGCGCGGATAGCGCGGATGGCCTCTACCCCGCCGACATCGGGCAGGCGCAGGTCCATCAGGGTGACGTCGGGTTCGTGCTTGCGGTGCAGCTCGATGGCCTCCCGGCCGGTGGCCGCCTGGGCCGCGATCTCCATGTCCGGCAGCGTCTTGACCAGCGCGGCCAGTCCGATCCGCACGATGGGGTGATCGTCGACGAGCAGGATGCGTATGGGCGCTGTGGCCGTCTTCGTCATCGCGCCACCTCCCCGGCCGCGTCCCGCATGGGCGCGCGCGCCCGGTCGATTTGGAGAGCCGCGCGCGGTACGCGGATCGCGACGACGGTTCCGCGCCCTGCCGCGCTGCGTATCTCCACGTTGCCGCCCAGCCGCAGCACGCGCTCTTCGATCCCCTTGAGCCCGAAGTGGCCTTCGGGCGGCCGCTGCGTCGTCTCAAACCCGGAGCCGTCGTCCGCGACGGTCACGCAGAACTCGCCGCGACCGAACGAGGCGTTCACCTCGATCCGGGTCGGGGCGGCGTGGAGCAGCGCGTTGTAGATGGCCTCACGGCTGGCCATGCCGATCTCATGGACGGCGCCCTGGTCGAAGGCGTAGGCGTCGCCGGTGACGGTGTAGGCCACGTTCACGTTCGAGGAGCGGTTCAGGCGTTCGGTCAGCGTCACCAGCGTCTCCTGCAGGTCGGCGGAGGCGTGTCCGCGAAGGTTCCAGACGGCCTGCCTGGCCTCGTCGATGGAGGCTGCGAGCTGGGTGCGCGCATAGTCCAGCAGCTCCACCTCGGGCGAGGCGCTCGACGCCGCCTCCGCGCTCGCGGCCTCGAGCAGCAGCGACACGCCCATGCAGCCCTGGATCAGCGTGTCGTGCATCTCCCGTGCGAGCCGTGCGCGCTCGTCAAGGACGGCCTGGAACGCCAGCCTTACGCGCCGCAGTCGCTGGCGATGGAGCCACCACGTGACCAAGGCGAGAAGCGCCGCGCAGCCGCCCAGGAACCACCAGGTCACGAAGAAGTACTGCCGCTTCACGATGCGTTGGTCGCGCTCGGTGGCCGGGCCGCCGCCCTGAAACGCGCGCACGCGGAAGGTGTACCGGCCGGCGGGAAGGTTGGTATAGTCGGCCACGCGTCGGTTCGAGCCGAAGCGCCAGTCCGGATCGAAGCCTTCCAGCTTGTACTGGAACTGGACGGCGTCCTGCGGCCCGAGCAGGATCGACCCGTAGGAGAGCTCGAGGCTGCGATTCCCGGCGGGAAGAACGACGGGGGCCACCTGCGGCGACAACGTATGTCCGTCGGCAACGACCTGGTCGAGGAAGACCTTTGGCACGGTCGCCACGTCGGCGTCCCTGGACAGGAACTCCACCGGCCCTTTGCTGCTTGGAAACCAGATGTCCCCGTCCGGCGTCATCGTTCCGGCCGGCATGGTCCCGCCGTAGAGTGGCGTGAGCTCTCCACCGGTGGATACGGCAAAGAAGCGCCGCCCCACCGACGCGTGCGGATCATGCGCCAGGCGTTCCAGGTCCGCGACGGAGACGACGGCGACTCCGTTGGCGCCGCTCATCCAGAGGTGCCCCCTGCGGTCGTCGACGATCTGGTAGACGCTGTTGCTGGGAAGGCCCTGCTCGGTGGTGAAGTGCGCGATCGCCTTTGACGCGCCGTCGAAGCGATAGAGGCCGTCGTCCCGCGTGCCTATCCACAACGCGCCGGATGCCGTCTGGTTCAGCGTCCAGACCTTCTCTCCGCTGAGCGCGCGGGTCGCCGCGTCCTCGATGAAGCGGTCGTGGGCCAGGTGGCTCAGCCCCCGGTCGGTGCCGATCCACAGGTCGCCGTCGCTGTCTTCGAGCATCGCGCGAACGCTGAAGTAGACCAGGCCGTCCTGCACGGTGAAGTTATGGATCGCTCCGTGCGACCAGCGGCTGACGCCCTCGTCGGTGGCGATCCAAAGGTCTCCGCTCCGCGACTGGACGATTCCGCGTATGAAGTTGTTGACCAACCCGTTGGCCGTGGTGAACTGTTCAGCGGCGTCACCCGGGCCGAGGTGGAAGACGCCGCACCCGTCCGTGCCGACCCAGAGCGTGCCGTCGTGGGCGCGGAAGACGTTGCGAACCCGCGCACCGTGAAGCGCCTTGAAGCGTGCCGCAGTGGCGGTGTTGCCGACCAGCCGCGTGAGCCGCGTGCCCGCGACCCATATGGATCCGTCGTCGTCCGCCGAAAGCGTCTCAAAGTCCGAGTCCGAGGCCGAGGGCAGCGACACCAGCTCGACCGGCGACCGGCTGAACCGCACGAGCCCGGCCTGCGTGCCTATCCACAGGTTGCGTTCGGCGTCCTCGAAGAGGCTGAGCGTGGTCTTGCTGGGCAGTCGCAGGCCGTTGGGATTGTCCGCGCCCACCACCGCCAACCGCCCGGCGCGCAGGGTGTAGACGCCTTGGCCGATGGTGCCGATCCACAACGTTCCGTCGGCGGTCTCGCGCAGCGTCCGCACGGTGCCTTGAATCCCCGGAAACCGCTCGAATCGCCCGGTGCCGGGCCGCAGCCTCTGCAGGCCGGAGACCGTGCCGACCCATACCGTGCCGTCCCGCGTCTGCAAAATCGACTTGACGCGGGTCTCGCTGTACTCGCCCACCAGAGCGTGGACCGTCGCCTGGCCATCGCGCAGCGAGAGCAGCCTGGAGCCGCCGACCCACACCGTGCCGTCCGTGGCCATCGCCGTGGCATGTACGGCCATGGCCGGAACGGTGGTCGTATTGTCGATGCGAAGGGCGCGACCGGCGGCGCCGCGCGGCAGCCGGAAGAGCCCGTTGTCGGTGCCGATCCAGATGCGGCCTTCGCGGTCCTCCAACTCGGTGCGGACGAACTCGTCGGTCAGCCCGTCCGACGCGCCGAAGTGGCGGAAGCCCTGTGCGTCCATGCGGACGAGCCCGCCGCCTTCCGTGCCAATCCACAGCGTGCCGTCGCGCGCCGTCATCAGGCTGAAGACGCTGCTCTCGCGGAAGGCGCCCGGGTTGCCGCGCTCGTAGGTGACGAAGTGCGAGCCGTCGAAGCGCAAAAGGCCGCCGGTAGTGCCGATCCAGAGGAAGCCGTCGGGCGTCTGTGCGACGGCCTGCACGGTCTCCTGCGGCAATCCGTCGCGCGTCTGCCATACGCGCTCCGTGTAGTTCTGCGCGGAGGCTTGTGACGGCTGCGGCAAGCCGGCATGGCCCTTTGCCCCCATGGCACAGCAGCCGATCCAGGCGGACGCCATCGCCAGCAGCCAAGCCGTTCGCTTCAAGTGGATGCTGAGCACCTGACGATTGTGCTCCCCGGACCCTGTGCGGCACAACCTGCGCCGCCATCTCGGCACGCGCACCCCCGCCTTCAAAACAAAATGGCCCCGAACATACTTTCGTATGTTCCCTGGGATGTGTTTCGGCGCGTACCTTCGTCCACGCATGGAAAGAGGCATGATTGCGCGTTCCCACCGGAACTGCCTCCATCTGCACACGGATATTCAAGACCAAGGAAGTCTGCATGAAGCTGCACTGT
>JAJZFE010000479.1 GCA_021798655.1 Acidobacteriota bacterium
TCGGCTGCGCCTACGTCATCACCGCCGTTGAAAAAGGCCACGCCGTCATCACCAACAGCTTCCTCCTCACCGGCACCACCGAAGACGACAAAGCCTTCGCCCACCAACCCATCGAAGTCCAATGAGCACGGCAACTCCTGCGTTGGCGGCGCAGGCATCTCGTGCTCTCTTGCAGGATGGCGGCGCGGTCCTGCAAGGATGTCTGACGCGACCCATGCACGCGAATCGCCACAGGGTGCGAGGATGGTAGCGTGAAGACCGCAGCTGTTCCGGACGATCCCACGAAAGCACGCGACGACGCGCTCACACTGGTGGCGCTGGGTGTCGTCGCCTTCGCCGTCACTGATGTGACGCATGAGGCACTCGGCCATGGGCTGATGACACTGCTTGTTGGTGAGCACGCCGTCCTTCTCACGTCCTGTTACTTCACCTCGTACGGACCGTACAGCCGATGGATCCCCGCTGCAGGCGGCCTCATGAATCTTGCCGCGGCCTTCGCAGCGCTCGCTGTGCTGCGACAGCTCACGCGTCTGGACCCGCTCATGCGCTACTTTCTTGCGCTTCTGCTGGCCTTCAATCTCTTTTTTGCTGTCGGCTATCCCGCATACTCCGGCCTCACGATGTTCGGAGACTGGGCGGCGGTGACGAACGGCTTACGACCCACGTGGCTGTGGCGTGTGCTGCTCGTCCTCATCTCCGTCGTTGGCTATTACCTCAGCATGAGGCTGCTCGCGTGGCCGCTGGCGCCCTTCGCCGGGACAATCGGCGGTCAAACAGCACGCTTTCCCAGTCGTTCCCGCATGGCTCGCCTCACGCTCATTCCCTACCTCGCAGCCATCGTGCTCGCCTGTGCGGCGGGCGCTCGGAATCCGAACGGCTGGCACACCATGCTCACCTCCGGCATGCCCTCCGCAGCAGCCGCCTTCGGCATCACGCAGATGGATCACTTCATCAGCTCGGTACCGAAAGCCACCTATCCTGTCGTCTCGGAGCCGCTGCGTCGCAGTTGGCCGTGGATCTCATTTGCTGTCGTTGTCCTCATCTTCTTTATAGGCATTCTGGGTCCGGGAATCCGCTTTTCAAGTTAGCTATCCCAGACGTTGCGCGCAAAGAGCGAGATACCGCAGTTCTTCATATCCTTGTGCCGTAAGCTGGTCGCCACCATACTTTGCATCCGAATGCGCTGCAGCGCATCCTGTATCATCATGAGTATGCAGGTTCACATCCCCACCCCGCTCCGCGCCTACACCGACAAGCAGCCCATCGTCTCGGTCGAAGGTGCCACCGTCGCCGAGGCCCTCGCCGCGCTGACCACCACACACCCCGCCATGCAGCAGCACCTCTTCAGCCCCGAAGGCAAGCTGCGCTCCTTCGTCAACGTCTACCTCAACGACGAAGACGTCCGCTACCTCCCCGCCGGCGACGCCACCCCTGTCTCCGCCACCGACGAACTCAGCATCATCCCCAGCATCGCCGGCGGCAGCCCGTCGCACTGCCTTTGTTGTTGCCTCTAGCGCAACCGGCGGTCTGACGCTTCCGTCCCGCCAGCCCTCACTCCGAAAACACAAACAGCTTCACCCCATGTCCGGGGAAGGTCTCGTTCAGCATCCGCACGTGGCCCAGGTCTTTCCCTGCCCAGACATCCCGCACCTTCGCGCCCTTCGCAAACCCGATCGCCGCGAACTCCACCGGAATATCCCGCCCCGACAACGAAGCATTCACCATCGCCACGGCCGTGCGTCCGCCGCTCAGCGGCCGCTCCCACACGCTGAAGTCGCCCAGCTGCAGCACGCGGTCGCCGCCCTTGCCCAGCCTGTCCTGGTCAATCGCAATCACCTCGCGGTTCATCAGGATCCCCTTCGCCTCATCGCTCATCCTGCTCAGGTCGTTCCCCGCCAGCAGCGGCGCACCCAGCACCGCCCACAGGCTCATGTGCGTCTTGTACTCCTCCGCGTTCATCCCGCCGTTGCCCACCTCCAGCATGTCCGGGTCGTTCCAATGCCCCGGCGACGTGTACCTGCCCAGTCCCACCTGTCCATACGCAATCGTCAGCATCCGCAGGTACGTGTCGTTGATGTCGTCGGTCGTGCGCCACATCGTCGCGCCCACACCCGGCCCGAACTTCCACGGCTCGTCCATGCCGTACTGGCACAGGCTGTACACCATCGGCCGCCCCGTCGCCCGCAGCGCGTCGCCCATCTTCCTGTAGGCCGCAATCATGTACGTGTACTCGGCCATCGGGTCGTCCGGATGCGCCGCCTTCACCGCCCGCATGTCGTCCTGCATGGAGCACAGGTCATACTTCAAAAAGTCCACACCCCACGCCGCATACATCTTCGCGTCCTGCGCCTCATGCCCCTGGCTGCCCGCATAGCCGCCGCACGTCTTCGCGCCCGGCGAAGAGTAGATTCCGAACTTCAACCCCTTCGCATGAACATAGTCCGCCAGAGCCTTCATATCCGGAAACCGCGCATTCGGATGCAGCACGCCCTCGGCATCCCGCTCGCCCTGCCAGGTGTCATCCACGTTCACATAGACGTACCCCGCGTCGCGCATCCCCGTGCTCACCATCTGGTCCGCCGCTGCGCGCACATTCGCGTCCGTCACATGGTCGGCAAAGTGGTTCCAGCTGTTCCAACCCATCGGCGGCAGCGCCGCAGCCTCGGGCTTCGACGCAGCGACCTGTCCCCTCGCCGCAACTCCAACCACCGCCAGCACCACCACCATCACAAGTTTCCGCACAGCACGCTCCTCCATCACTCACTTCTCTTCCGTCAGGAATCTACCACCCGAGCCACGCAGTTGCCCACCACAGGTACACTGAAGGGACGGCAACTGCGCGCCCGCGTAGAATCCTTCCTCCTCCGCAGCGCATCTTCTAACCAGTAAGGAACCCTCATGCCCGCCACACTCGACACCGCCGCCCTCCCCAAGCTCTCCAACGAGGAGATCGCCCGCTACTCCCGCCACCTCATCCTCCCCGAGGTCGGCTACGAAGGCCAGCAGAAGCTCAAAGCCGCTCGCGTCCTCTGCGTCGGCACCGGCGGACTCGGCGCGCCGCTCGCCATGTACCTCACCGCCGCCGGCATCGGCACCATCGGTCTGGTCGACTTCGACATCGTCGACGAGTCCAACCTCCAGCGCCAGATCATCCACTCGCAGTCCACCGTCGGCAAGCTCAAGGTAGACTCCGCCGAGATCATGCTCAAGGGCCTCAACAAGAACGTGAACGTGGTCAAGCACAACACCATGCTCACCTCCGCCAACGCCCTCGAAATCTTCAAGGACTACGACGTCATCGCCGACGGCACCGACAACTTCCAGACTCGCTACCTGGTCAACGACGCCTGCGTCCTCACCGGCAAGCCCAACGCCTACGGCAGCATCTTCCGGTTTGAAGGCCAGGCCTCTGTCTTCGCCACCGAGGAAGGCCCGTGCTACCGCTGCTTGTACCCCGAGCCGCCGCCGCCGGGCCTCGTCCCCTCCTGCGCGGAAGGCGGCGTCCTCGGCATCCTCCCCGGCCTCGTCGGCGTCATCCAGGCGACCGAGGTCATCAAGCTCATCTTGAATCTGGGAGACCCCCTTGTGGGGCGTCTCCTCTTGATCGACGCGCTCGGCATGAACTTCCGCACCCTCAAGCTCCGCAAGAACCCCGACTGCCCCGCCTGCGGCACTCGCGAGATCAAAGCACTGATCGACTACGACCAGTTCTGCGGCATCGCACCACCGGCCGCCGTAGGCCCGCTTGAAGTTGCCTCCCACGCCGCCGTCGATGCCTCCGCCAACCTCGTCGATGGCATCCCCCAGATCACCGTCGAAGACCTCAAGCGCAAGCGCGACGCGCACGAAAACTTCTTCCTGCTCGACGTCCGCGAGCCGCACGAGGTCCCCATCGCCTCGCTCGGCGCGCCGCTCATCCCCGTCGGCTCCATCGAGGCCCGCGTCCATGAGATCGCCGACCACAAGCACGACGAGGTCATCGTCCACTGCCGCTCCGGCGCCCGCAGCCAGAAGGCCGCGCTCGCACTCAAGGCCGTCGGCTTCACCAACGTCTCCAACCTCGCCGGCGGCATCCTCGCCTGGGCCGATCGCATCGACTCCACCATGCCCAAGTATTAACCCCTCACAATGTGCACCCCATTCATGACAGCCTCATCGTCATGAGTGGGGTGCACACACGGGCGGCTTGCGAACATCAGCGGGGGGACGAAACCCCGTCCCTGCGCTCACCACAGCTTGTTTCCCTCTGCGCCCTCTGCGGGCTTCTACACTGCGCCCTCTGCGTTCCCGCTTTTGCCGTAGCAAGCGCCGCAGGCGCGAGCGTACTCTCAACCCACCTCATGCCATCCACCGCCGAATCCCTCATCCGCGCCACCCGCAACCGCTCCAACCGCGGCATCGCCGAGCGCAATCTGCACATCGTCGCCGAGTCGCTCGACAAGGACTTCCTCGTCATCATCGGCAACGGAGACTTGCTCCCCACGCGCGACGCCTACCTCGCCGCCTTCAAGGCCGAGTTCGCCGACCCCGACCGCATCCGCTACACCCGCACACCCGACACCATCGAGGTCTCCGCCTCGCACCCCCTCGCCGCCGAGCACGGCCACTGGACCGCCACCCTCCCCGACGGCACCATCACCTTTTCGGGCACCTACTCCGCCGTCTGGCGGCGCACCCCCTCCGGCTGGAAGCTCCGCTCCGAATCCTTCGTCACCCTCGCCAACATCTGACCGCCCCTGCAAACCGGCGTTCATGAATCCTCATCAACGAGGGAAAGCCCCTAATCCGTATCCTTGTCATCCACCACAAGAATCTGCAGGCACAGCGGCTCCTCCACCATGAACTCCATCTCCGCCATCTCGGCCACCGCCTTCCCCAGCGTCACGCTGCTGCACGGCTCGGTCGTCACCACAAACGGCAGCCGCGCCGCCGCATGGCCGTGGTGCTGCACAATCGAGTCGATGTTCACCTGGTGCCGCGCCAGCGCGCCTGCAATCGCTGCCACGATCCCCGGCTGGTCCGCCACCACAAACCGCAGGTAGTGCGGCGCAACTACATCGCCCGACACCGCCACCTTCTTCGCCGGCAGCCGCACCTGCACGCTCTGCTCCACCACGCAGCGCACGTCGCTCATCACCGCCACCGCCGTCGGATGACCGCCCGCGCCATGCCCGCTGAACACCACATCGCCGCCAAACCGTCCGCTGGTCACCACCATGTTCTGCGTGCCGTGGCTGAACGCGATCGGCGACGTCTTCGGCACCAGCATCGGCCCCACGCGCGCGCTCACTCCCGCCGCGCTCAGCGATGCCTGCGCCACCTGCCGCACCGTGCACCCCAGCTCCTTCGCATACGCAAAGTCCACCGCCGAGATCGTCGCAATCGTCTGCGCCGGAACCTCCTCCGGATTGATCTCCGCCAGCAGCGCCAGCCGC
>JAJZFE010000371.1 GCA_021798655.1 Acidobacteriota bacterium
CCCTGCCACGCGCGCGGCGTCTCCGGTCCATCCAGCGCCTGTAGGATCGGCGTCGCATCCTGATACGAGAGCGGGTTCGACGGGATCGACGGCTGGTTCATCTTCGCTGGGTCCATAATGCGCTCGGAGTCCGGCAGGTCCGGCGTCGACGCAACACCCGGTGTCTCCGGATCTCCCGGATAAATTGGCAGAAACTGCACGCTGCCGCGCTGCACCCCGGTTGCCGGGCGGTACGGCCCACGCGGATACATATCGCCTTTCACATAGCCATCGTCGGCCGGGTCGGAGTAAATCAGCACGCCCGCCGCCCCATATTGTTGCGCGATGTAGACCTTTACTCCGCGAAAGTTTTCGCCATAGCGCACGATGACGATCTTGCCCTTCACGCTCACCCCCAGCGAGGCCAGCTTCTTGAAGTCCTCCAGCGTGCCAAAATTCGCATACACCACATCCGCCGTGACATCGCCCGACGGCGACGACCCATGGAATGCAGGCAGGATGCGCGGATCATTCTGGAATGGATCGCCGCCATACGCTGTAGGATCGACGTGCTCAGGCGTTGGCCCCGACATCAGCTTTTTCCCACTGCCGTCGAACGCCTCAATCTCAATCTTCACCGGCTTGTTCAGCCACACGCGGAACGGCTGAATCGTCGTCTGCAAACCGGCGGCCTTGAACTTCTCGGCGACATAGAGCGCAGTCTGGTGGTCCTCCGGCGAACTCGCCCAGTGTGGCGCCGCCGTCAGAATCTTCAACTCCTCGCCCGCCAGTTTTGCGTCGGGAATGCCCAGGAACGCATGGTCCCACCGCGCCTGCTGCGAGAAGTCACCGTAACCGAACACGCGCGCCGCAGGCGTTTGTGCGTTCGTAGCACCAGAAGAAAGAAGAGGGAAGACGAGCAATGAAACGGCCCAGGCTGCAAATCGACGCATGATAGAAAGCTCCTGACGAATTGTTAGGAGTGTACGTGAAGATCGCAGTTGGGCCGCAACAAAACTAGACAGGCTGGGTGCAGAATTTGCAGCGAGTCGCCGCCACCGGAATGTCGCCGAGGCACTGTGGGCAGGGCTTCGTCGTAGGTGCAGCCGCCACCGGTGGATTGAATTTCTTCAGCAGGTACTGCGTCGGCAGCACGAGAAAGAAGTACACCACCCCGGCGATCAGCAGAAAGTTAATAATCGCGGTGAGGAATGTTCCGTACTTGATCTCGCCACCATGCAGGTGCCCCACCAGGTAGTCGAAGTTCGGCTTCCCTACGACCGCACCGAGCAGCGGGTTGATGATGTTGGTCGTCAGCGCCGTGACAATCGACGTGAAGGCAGCGCCGATGATGACCGCGACCGCTAGGTCCATCACATTGCCGCGCAGGATAAAATCGCGAAATCCCTTAAGCATAGAACCTCCGGAGCATTGAAATCGAAAGGCTTGATTGTTCGGCGAGTATAGCGCACGGCCTGCTCCATGCGGTAGAGGGTCATTCCGCTAAACCCGCCGATCGACGTATCCTTGACGTATGAGTGCTTCCGCCATGCGCATCCGCCTCCTGGCCTTCGGCTCCCTGAAGGCTGCCGTCTCTGTTGGCGGCGACTGGCGCGAAGTCAGCGCCGGCGAGTCCGTTGCCAGCCTGCTCGCGAAGCTCTGCAATGAAGGAGTGATTGACCCGGCAGCGCTTCGTTCCGCGGCCATCGCCGTGAACCAGGAGTACACCACCCGCACGCACACCCTGCACGATGGCGACGAGGTCGCAATCCTTCCGCCCGTCAGCGGCGGCGCCGAGTCCGGCCAGTCCAATCCCTCCCCCCGCATCGCCCTCGTGAGAGACCCCATCGATGCTGCCGCCATCGACCGCGAGATCAAATCCGGCGCCGACGGAGCCGTCTGCCTCTTCGACGGCATCGTGCGCGACAACTCCCGCGGCCGCCGCACCCTGCACCTCGATTACGAGGCCTACGAAGAGATGGCCCTCAAGCAGATGCACCTCCTCCGCGTCGAGGCTATCGAGCACTTCGGCGTGCGCGAGGTCGCCATCGTCCATCGCCTCGGCCGCCTCACCGTTGGCGAAACCAGCATCTTCATCGCCGTCGCCTCCGCTCATCGTGCCGCCGCCTTCGACGCCTGCCGCTGGGTCATTGACACCCTGAAAAAAACCGTCCCCATCTGGAAGCGCGAGCAGTTCATCGACGGCGCTGTGTGGGCCGACGGCGAGCCCTTCCCCGACGACCTCACCCAAAATCCCATCGCGAATCCCCCAGAGAATTCCAGATGAGCCTCGCGCTCAGCACCATCGCAACCGCTCTTCTGCTTTTCCTTCCCGCAGTCGCAGCGCCGCAGTCGCAGCAGGTCGCACCCCTTCAGCCTCCGCCGCTCGCCGCCAGCGCGGCTCCGATCCCCACCCTCCGCATCGACGCCCGCCTCGTTAGCGTCGCGCTCAACGTCACCGACGAGCACGGCGCACCCGTCCCCCATCTCGCCGCCGGCGACTTCGATCTCACCGAAGACAACCGACCCCAGCGCATCGCCTTCTTCGACAGCGAGCAAACCACCCCGCTCGACATCGTCCTTGCCGTCGACTCCAGCGAGAGCATCTTTCCTGACGACCATCTGGAGCGCGATGCCGCCCGCAGCTTCGTCACGTCGCTCCTGCGCCCGCAGGACCGTATCGACCTCATCACCTTCTCCGACAACGTCGACGAACTCGTTCCCTTCACCAACGATCCCAGGCTCGTGGACAGAGGTCTCGATCGCATCCACCCCGGCGACGCGACGGCTCTCTACGACGCCATCACGCTTGCCAGCCAGCGCCTCGCCGAGACGCCATCCGCCAACGCCTCCCGTCGCGTCCTCGTCCTCCTCACCGACGGCGAAAACACCACGCGCCACGGCACCTACGCCTCCGCCCTTGAGGCTGCCGAGCGCGCCGGCGCCATGATCTACGCCCTGATCCTCGTGCCCGTCCAGGCCGACGCAGGCCGCAACACAGGCGGCGAGCACGCTCTCATTCAGCTCGCCGCGGACACCGGCGGCAAGTCCTACGACGTCGCGCAGCCGGACGATCTCGCCCCCGCCCTGCAGCACGTCTCCGCCGACCTTCGCACCCAGTACGCCCTCGGCTACTACGCACCACCGCACTCCGCCGCATCCTCGCCGCTCCGCCACATCCATATGCAACTCAAGGACCCCGCTCTGCGTGCGCGTTACACCCTCCGCTATCGCACCGCGTACTTCGCCAGCCCGCAGCCCTGAGACCCGAACCCTGAGACATTCCGCAAGCGCTCACCGTACAATCTCTTCATGGCGACGAAGAAGCGGCACAAAGGACCACCCGCAGGCGAGACCGGACAGGAAGCCTTGTACCTGAAGTCGCTCAGCGACCGCCAGGTTCCCATCTCCGTCAAACTCCGCGACGGCGAAGTTGTCAGTGGCTGGATCGAGTACTTCGACGACATGATGCTCCGCCTCACCCGCGAAGGCAAGCCCAACCTTTTCATCTACAAATCGCACATCCGCACCATCACCGAGGGTGGACCCTCCGTCCAGCGGCGCAGCCCCAACCGTAAAGAGAGCGCAGGGTAGCGAATGTCCGATCTTCTTCTCACCGCAGAGTCCATCGCACGCGAGGCCGGCGCCCTGCTGCATGAGTTCTACCGCCGTGGCGTCCGCACCGAGTACAAAGGCGACGTCGATCTCGTCACCGAAGCCGACCGCGCCAGCGAGGCCCTCATCGGCGCTCGCCTCCGCGCCGCCTTCCCCAATCACGGCATCTACGGCGAAGAGGGAACGCGCGAGGGCATGGACAGCGAGTTCCGCTGGTATGTCGATCCGCTCGACGGCACCACCAACTTCGCGCACGGCTTCCCCGTCTTCTGCGTCGTTCTCGGCTGCGAGTACCGTCCTCAAGGCCTCGCCGCAGACCACGATGGCGAGATCATCGCTGGCGTCGTCTACGACCCGCTGCGAGATGAGATGTTCTCCGCCGCACGCGGTGCCGGCGCCACACTCAACGGTGAGCCCATCCACGTCTCCCACACCCGCACGCTCGATGAATCCCTCATCGCCACCGGCTTTCCCAGCAAGAAGCGTCACAACAGCCCCAACGTCCACTTCTATCAGGAGTTCACGCTGCGCTCGCACGGCGTTCGTCGCGCCGGTTCCGCCGCCATCGATCTCGCCTACGTCGCCTGCGGCCGCCTCGACGGCTACTGGGAGTTCCAGCTCAACCCCTGGGACACCTCCGCCGGCTACCTGCTGGTCGAGGAGGCCGGCGGCCGCATCACCCACTTCGACGGCAGTAAATTCACCCTCGACAGCCGCGAGATCCTCGCCACCAACGGCCTCATCCACCCCGAGATGGAGCACCTCTTCTCCGACATGTTCGCCGGCCGCAACCTCGAACCCATCTGCACGCCAGCCGAGTTCGCCGCCCGCCGCGCCGCTCAGACACTCTAGTCGCCGCATACGTCCCGGGCGGTTACTGTAAATTTACGAACGTTCTTCGGACGCTTCCTGCGTTGTTGCTAAAATAGGTAAAATACTCGTGAAGTTTTGAGTCATAGCAGAATCAAGGAGAAATTGAGATGGCGTATGTAATCGCGGAACCCTGTATTGGCACCAAAGACCGGGCTTGTGTGGACGCTTGCCCCGTAGACTGTATCCACCCCAAGGCTGACGAGACCGGTGCGGATACCGACGATCAGCTCTTCATCGACCCCGTCGAGTGCATCGACTGCGGCGCGTGCGTTCCCGTTTGCCCGGTCTCCGCTATCTTCGGCAGTGACGACCTGCCCGAAAAGTGGGAAAGCTTCCGCGAAAAGAACGCTGCGCACTACGGCCGCTAAACCAAATCTCTCCCGCTACTGACACATTGCAACAGCGCGCAGCCCATGCTGCGCGCTTCGCTTTTGTACCCTCACCCACCCCCGGACACCCATGGCCGAAGGCAGACTCATTCCGCACCACGGCGAGGCCATCGTTCTCCGCACCTGGCCCTTCCACGAAGCCGACCTCCTCGTCTCGCTCTTCACCCGCGATCACGGCAAGGTCAAAGGCGTAGCCCGCCACGCGATGAAGTCCCGCAAGCGTTTCGGCGGCGCGCTGGAGCCCGCCACGCACGTCCGCGCCCATTACACTGAGCGACCCCTGCAGGACCTCGTTCGCCTCGACCAGTTCGAGATCCTCTGGTCCCCGCTCACCGCCCCCATCGACACCCTCCGCCTCGCCGCCCTCCAACTCGTTACCGAAGTCCTTGAACAGGCCATGCCCGACCAGGCTGCCGACGACAACATCTACCGCCTCTCCCTCACCGTCCTCACCAGTCTCCAGTCCACAGTCCCCACCCCAACGCCGACCCCGGGCATCTATCTCCCCATCACCTACTTCTGCCTCTGGATGAACCGCCTCATGGGCTGGATGCCGGCCCTGGGCCACTGC
>JAJZFE010000505.1:0-4411 GCA_021798655.1 Acidobacteriota bacterium
CGTCGCGGTCTCTTCCCGCCCGGCCTCACGCAATACCACGCCAATGTTCGCAAACTCTCCCTTCACCACGTCCGGCACATATCGGATGAGAGAGAACTCGCACTGCAACCGCTCGCGCACCTAAGCCTCCATCACCTTCAACCTACTTCATCCGCTTACTCTACATTACAAACCCGTCAGGGTTTACAACAGCTTCAAATCTTCTCGGGACCACGATGCTTTTGGCCGAACCCCATTCCGGGAACGGCTCCCGATTCGACTCCCGAAACTGTCCGATCAACTCTCTCACTCGTCCCCTGCGTTGCAACAGCGTCTCCATCAGACGCTCGATCACCGCCGGATCCCCACCGTACCACTCCGGAGGAATCTCCTCAGCCACCTTCCACAACTCCTCCGCCGCGAACTCCTCCACGCGAGTCAGCCAAGGCTCAAAGCTCTCCCATCCACGCACTCTCGCATACACCTGGTTCCGCGCAAACACGCCTCGCAACGGCGCATCCGGAAACGTCCACTCTCCCGCGTTGAAGCAGTACCCCTGATCAATAAACGTAGCCCGATACTTCCGCTCCCGGGGCTTCCGGTCGAACACCGCCTGGCGACCATTGCAGTTGCCCGTCCACTTATCCACCGCCAGCATACCCGCAAACTCCGCCAGGTTTCTCACCTCATCCATCTGCGGCTCCGGCAGATAGTCGACCACCTGCCCCGGCATCAATCCACCGACAAACCTGCTGCCAAACTGCAACCCGCTGGCGCATCGTTCACGAGCACCGCGCCCCAAATCCACCATCATCTCCGGACTATTCGCGATCAGCCACTCGCTCACTTCCACCACGTCACTCTTCGGCACCGACAGCCCCACCGCCTCAGCAATCCGCGTCGCAATCAACTCATTGGCCAGCACTCTCAGATGCTGCGGATTATTCTTGAACTTCACCACCCACAGGTTTGCATCCGCACCCAGCATTAACTGGCTCTGCGCTCCCCCGCGCATCCGACGAATCGCCTGCACCGCCGTTACCGCCAACGTCAATCTCCCAAGCCTTCACCTTACCGCATCTGCATGCCAACCTGTGAGCCACGCGCCAGCAACTCCGCCCGCACGGCCTGGGCCACGGCCATCGCCATTACCAGGTCGTCGTGCGCTCCATTCGCCGCTCCCGTCTTACCGCGTTCTCGCCCCACAAACGTCCTGCACTCGCCCAGCAGCCGCTTGCTCCGGAACATCTCCGGCCTCTGCTCCAGCAGCGATCCCAGCCCCGCCGTCATCTCCGGCTTCGACGCCGCTGTCGTCAGCCACCCGGCCTCGCCGCCCTGGCGATAGACGTTGCCATAGTGCTCGCTCGTCTCGATATACGCCAGCACCGCTGCGCCATGATTATTCCGCTCTACCGCAATCAACGCCCCCTGATACTCCTTCGCCAACTCCACCGCAGCCTTCGCCAGCTCCGCTGGCCGAAGCCTCTCCTGCAACTCCGCGCACTGCAATCCCGTCACGCGGTCAATCACCTGCACCGCCGCAAAGTCGCCATCCTCACCTCCACCCGCCGAATCCACCGCCACAACATACACCCGACCCGATGACGCCGGAAGCCACACCTGCAACGCTCCGCCCCGACGCGTCGCCAGCACCGGCCCCACCTCCGCCATCCGCCGTTCAATCGCTGCAACATCGAAGAAGCACGTTCCCGTCGCTCGGAAGCAAGTCTCCGCATCTTCAGCAAACTCCTGCGAGCGCAGCCCGCCATAACTCCGCTCCAACCCGCGACGGAATCCAATCTGCTCTCCGCTCAGCCCATGCCGCTCCACCAGCGCCCTTTCCTCATCGGTCATCGCAGCAGCATCCACAACAGGCCCCACATACGCCTGCTCCAGCCACCACGGCATAAAGTGCCGCACCATCGCATCCTTGTCGCCACCGCCATCCACACCCGCGCACCACTCCGCATAGAACGCTCCATAGGCACCATTCGGCGTGCTCTCCAGCACCAACTCCCCACCCGGAGCCAGCGCCGCGCGTAACCCGGCCAGCGTCATCGCAGCATCACCCGGCCACTGGCTCACCTCGCTGCAGTGCAGATTCTGCACACTCAATCCGCGTCCCGCACCCACATCGCACGCACTCGCCACGCGATATTCGCTGTCGAGCTCCGGAAACACCATCTGTCCCACATTTGCGCGGCTGCGCACCAGCAACCCTTCGCGCAGAAACGCCGGAAGCTCCTCCCACATCCGCTGCACGATCCGAAAGATCGACTCCGCCGCCTCTCGTGTATGCGCAACCTGCAGCGTCAGCGTTCCCGGTCTGGTGATTGTGCGCAGAAAGAATCTTCCCGCCGCCCACGTGGTCACTCCCATCTGCCTGGCCTTCAGCACAATATTCTGCCGGCCTCGCCGTTCTTCAAATCTCCGTTGCGCAGCATTGGCGATCAGGGGCCGCACGTTCCCCTCCCGATCACGCACGCGCAGCAACAGCTCGGCTGCATCCAAAATCAACTCAGGCTCGCACTCCAGTCGCAGGCCTATATCCAACAGACTCGTTGTATCCTTCACGTCTCATCCCACCCCGGCGCGCGGTCCCCCATCCCGCGTCGACTACGCGAATAGAGGACCCGCACCTCCCCTCTCACTTTCCAGGCAATCACCCGCCTTACGGAACCCGTGGTGCTCCATTGGTCGGCGGGTCCATCAGCGAGTTGGTAAACCAACTGAAGATCGGAGCCGTCGTCGGGGAAGTTCCTCCAGTGGGGTTCTGGTCATACTGGTTTGGCCACACCTTCCACGTATTCGTCGCACCCGCACCGTAGTTGCTGAGAAATACTCCCAGCGCAGGCGTCAGCGTGACACCCGTCCCTGTCGGATTCGTTAGCACGATGGTTGGCGTCCGCGTCACCGCCGCAGCGGATGCTGTCGTTGCAACGCTCGTGGTGTAGACCCCAGCACCGCCCGTCGTCCCGCTCGTCTGCGCAGTGATCGTCGTCCCTGCCGGAATGCCCGTTCCGCTGATCGTGTCACCTACCGTGATAACGCCAAAGACCGACGACACAGTGAGGCTCGTTCCGCTTCCCGTCGCGGTAAACGTTGCAGGCACGCATCCGTACCCCAGCCCATCGTAGGTAGTGGTCGAGGGGATTGGCCCTCCCCACGAATAGTCAATCCCATTCGGTACACCACCGCTGGCCGTCATCATTCCGGTTACATGGCAGTGTGGACCGCCGCCAATCGAGGTGAACGGAGTCGCATTCGCATAGCCCGTTCCCCCGCTATAGGAGATAGTCACCCCGCCATAGAAGTAGGGGCTCAGCACCATCGCAAAGTTCTGGTTGGTATATCCATAGATGCTGTCGCCCGCAGCCATTTTCGCCGCAGTCATATAGAGAGGATCGTTGGCCGTCTTCGACACCAGAATCCCCGGCCCTCCCTTCCCTCCGTTCCCTCCAGGCACCCAGATAGGCATTGCCCCGTTGCTCGTCCACACCGTGTCAAGGTCGGTCGTGTCCAGATTCGTGTTGCCCTCGTAGATATTTACCCAGCCTCCGTTCGCCGCATTCTGCGCCTGCATCTGCAATCCGGTCAGCGGAGAGATGCTATCTGCGGGACTAGCTAGAAACTGAGCGTAGCCGTTATAGACCTGCGTCAGCAGCACGTAGATAGGAGTGGTGGGGTACTTCGCAAAGAGCGTGCGGTACATGGTAGCGGCGGCCTCGTACGATGCCGGGTTCTGCGGAGTTGAGGCGTTGTAGGCCGTGATGTTCGCAGCCGGACATCCACCCGTGTTGCCGACAATCGAAGCCGATCCTCCCCATGAAACGGGCACGTCTGCAAGGCCTGCCTGATCGAGCATCTGCCGCCACCAGCCTACGGAGTTGGTTCCGTTCGGATTGCCATCGTCAATGTCCAGCCCGAGCAGGCGAATAAGGCCGGCCTTTACCGATCCCAGCAACATCGCAGTAGTCTGGTCTCCGCTGAAGTCCGGTCCGCATCCGGTGCTCTCAAAGATCACCAGCGGCGGATTCGTCGTGATGCCCGGAAAGAGTTGCCCCTGGTAGAACTTCGTCTCATAGAAGATGTTCGAAATCTGCCCAAACGTCAGGTTTCCCGGAAAGATCGCAAACTCATCAATGTAGACCGGATTCTGCGTCGTGTCAGAACCGCCCACTCCGTAGCTGACACCACTGCTCACGTATCCGGGGACCATAAGCGGCTCCGTCGTTGAGTTCATCGACATAGGGAGCACGTTAGCTGTGATATTTGCGCCCGTACCCGTCGGCGCAGTCAACACAATCGTAGGTGCCGACGTGCAGCCAGCGTTGCTGTCTCCAGCGTTTGAGACGGCGGAGGTGATCACCCCGCTGGTGGCTACTGCCGTTCCCGTTACCACGCAGTTTGCTCCACCCCCCGTGGAGGTGAA
>JAJZFE010000505.1:4421-5439 GCA_021798655.1 Acidobacteriota bacterium
TCCACGTCACATTCCCAAATCCCTGAGCCGAGGTGTTGCTGGAAATAGCAGATGGGATGGACGTTCCTACTGGCAGCCCATTCATCCACATGCTCACCGCTGACGCTTGTCCGGTACCGGAATCTTCCACCACGATGTCGTAGTTGAATCCGTTGGGCATCGCATCATAGCCAGTCCCCGTGCAGGACAACTGCTGGGCCTGATTCTCTCCCGTCCCGTTGCGCTCAAAGCAGAGCTGTGAGGCGTTAGCGTTGGTTGTGTTCTGTTGCAGGAATAGCTCCCACCAGCTTCCCGTTGAGGAAGCAACGTCCCCCTTGCTTGCGAGCACCAGCTTTGCATTCCCATTCCAGTTGAACCGGTCCACGTGGACAAGCATCGTCCAGGGAACGTCCCATTCGATATCTCCCAGCGTGTTGTTGGGCGCTACATTTAAGCCGTTGTAGGGGAACTCCGCCGAGAACTGCTGCGCGTTGGTGTTGTCGAATCCGGGCTGATCGGTCGTGACTGTGCCCGCTTGAGATGTGGTTGAAACGGGGAATTATAGGTGGTGGAAACGGAGGTCGTCGCCGGTCCCCAGTAGTAGCCGAAGTTGCCGCTCGTTGTGCCAGCCCACGTCAGATTGTTCCCGCCAGTGCTGGAGTCGATAGCCGTTGTACCAGCTCCCTCGTCGATATCCCACTGCCCAATCAAGCCACTGGTGATCGAACCGCCGGTATAGAGCGTGTTGATCTGAGCCGATGTCAAAGCCACGCTATAGATACTCACGTCGCTTATCTGACCGTTGAGATAGCGCCCCCCACAACAAGGGTAGTTTCCGCCTATCTCGAAAGGTCCTGTGTTATCGGCCGCCGTTCCATTCGCCGCAGCGGAACCATCTACCGCCCCATTGACATAGCCAGTCAACCCCGCAACAGAATCGTACGTCATGCTGATGAAATACCAGGTGTTTACCGCCAACACGTGAGACCCTGCATAGCTTATGTTTGTATTCGTGTTTAATGCCGTCGTGGTGATGCCT
>JAJZFE010000087.1 GCA_021798655.1 Acidobacteriota bacterium
GAAGCGGAGACGCTTTTCCGCGACGCAGCTCTGCTGAAAGAAAAGCTGCCACGGCGCGATGGTGGTGCCGACGATGGCGATGATGAGGAAGACGAGGCTGCCGGTAAAGCCGCCTGTCGGTTGCGTGGGGATGACCGCGCTGTGCACGACGGAGGCCCAGAGTGGATGTGCGCGGTAGGCGAGCACGAACCAGAGCGTATCGAGCAGGCAGAGCGCGATGACGATGCGCTCCCAGCGGCGGTAGCTGCCGGTGACGACGAGCAGCGTGAGCGCGACCGCGGCGATGGGCACGGAGATGGCAGGCCGGATACCGAAGGCGCTGAGCGCGAGCGAGACGGCGGCGAACTCCGTGATGAGCGTGAGGAAGTTGACGGCGAGGAGATCGAAGAGCGAGAAGCGTCCCCACCAGGGGCCGAAGCGCTCGTAGATCATGGCGGCGTGGCCCTTGCCGGTGGCGATGCCGAGGCGCGCGACCATCTCCTGAATGAAGTAGCAGATGGGCAGCAGCAGGACGAGCAGCCAGAGCAGATGCAGGCCGTACTGCCCGCCGGCCTGCATGTAGGTGGAGACCGCTCCGGCGTCGTTGTCGGCCTCCATGACGATGAGGCCGGGGCCGACGACGACGAGGAACGAGAGCAGGTTGCGCAGCCACGGACGACGAACGTGGATGCCGGTGGTGGGCCGGTCTGCGACGGGGGTGAGTTCGAGTTCGGGTTCCATCAGGCGCATCGGCGTAAACCTCCCTCCGTGGTGGTGGTGGTGAGGGTTGCGGCCTGCGCTGCGGTGAGCCAGACGGCGGCGAGCGGCGCGGCAGGGTTGCCGGTGGGACGCCAGACGCGGACGAGTCGTGTGTTGAGGGTGGTGCAGAACATGGTTGCCTCCTGGCTGACGCAGACGGAAGCGTGCAGGCAGGCGCGAATGCGCGCAGCTGCGAGAGTTCGTCACGTCGGGCTGGGGGGAGGGGTGAGGCAGGCGGCCAAAGAGGCCGGGACTCACGCGCTCGCGGTCACAGGTGGAATGCTGTGAGGAGCGGTGAGGAGATCGTCTAGGGGAGACGGTTTCCAGAGCGCTCGATGCAGCACAGGAGAGCCGGAGTGGTACTCGGAGGCTCGATGGTGGGCTGGTGGCTCATGGGGTTCCTTTGCGGAGATTCGGTTGCGGGATGTTCCTGCAACTTTCTGAGAGTAGCATACCCCGGTAGGGTATAGCAAGGCGCTTGAGCGAGACGGGGGAAGAGCCTTTGTGCGGATATGGCGCGGTCGCTCTGCGAGCCCACATCTCAACGAGCGAGCTGTGGGGCACCCAGCCCGTATGCCGGGGACAAGGACTGTTTACGGCGAAGGTCGTATACTGGAGGTCTATGTCGATCATCAAAAATGTTGCCGCCATCGCCAAGGGAATGAGCATCACGCTGCGGGAGGGTTTTCAGCCGACCGAGGTGGAGAACTATCCGGATGGCAAGGGGCCCATGCGCGGGGCGCAGTTCAAGCAGCGGTTTCGCGGCAAGCACGAGCTGCAGCGCGATGAGAACGGGCTGGAGAAGTGCGTGGCGTGTTTTCTGTGCGCGGCGGCGTGCCCCAGCAACTGCATCTACATCGAGGCCGCGGACAACACCGAAGAGGTGCGGATCTCCAGCGCCGAACGGTACGCGAAGGTCTACAACATCGACTACAACCGGTGCATCTTCTGCGGCTACTGCGTGGAGGCGTGTCCGACCGATGCGATCACGCACGGGCACGGCTTTGAGCTGGCGAGCCTGAACGCGACCAGCATGGTGATGCGCAAGGAAGACCTGCTGGTGCAGGTGCAGGGCGTCGCACACCGATAAGTCCACAGATCGAGAGATCGAAGGCATGGAGCGGCGAGCCTGAGGGCTCGCCGTGTTGCGATAGGCGCGTGTCGTCGGCGAGACGCAAACGCAGATTCCCTACGGGAATGACAAGGCAGTAAGACGGGACGCAGACAGGTGACGATGACGCAAAAGCATCCGTTGGAGAAGATTTTCGAGAAGCGCATTGCCATCATTGATGGCGCGATGGGCACGACGATCCGCACGTATGGCATGGCGGAGAAGGACATTCGCGGGGAGCGGTTTGCGAACTCGACCAAAGACCTGCTGAACAACGGCGACCTGTTTTCACTGACGCAGCCGACGATGATCTGCGATATTCATCGGCGGTTTCTGGAGGCGGGTGCGGACATCATCGAGACGAACACGTTCGGTGCGACGAGCATCACGCAGAGCGAGTTTTTTGTGGACGACCCGCGCGAGCACGGCGGGCGAAAGAACCCTGAGTTCTATCAGAAGATCATCGACGACACGATGCTGAGCGGCCTGGCGTGGGAGATCAACGAGACGAGCGCGCGGCAGTGTCGCGAGTGGGCGGATCGCGTGGCGAATGAGACGGGGCGGCAGCGGTTTGTGGCCGGCGCAATCGGGCCGCTGACGGTGTCGCTGTCGAACTCGCCGGACGCCGACGATGCGGGGTTTCGCGTGGTGACGTTCGACCAGGTGTTGAAGGCGTACAAGGAGCAGGTGCGCGCGTTGATTGCGGGCGGCAGCGACCTGCTGCTGGTGGAGACGATCTTCGACAGCCTGAATGCGAAGGCCGCGCTGGTGGCTATTCGCGAGGTGTTCGATGAGGACAAGGTTGAGTTGCCGGTGAGCATCTCGGCGGCTGTGGGGCGTGGTGGCGAGACGCTGATCTCGGCGCAGACGACGGAGGCATTCTGGACGGCGGTGAAGCATGTGAAGCCGCTGAGCGTGGGGCTGAACTGCTCGCTGGGTCCGGATTTGATGTATCCGTTCTTGAGCGAGCTGGCGGAGAAGGCGGACGTTGCGGTGAGCGCGTATCCGAATGCGGGGCTGCCGAATCCGTTGAGTGAGACGGGCTTCGACCTGGGGCCGGAGGATATGGCGCGGTATCTGGGCGGGTTTGCGAAGGATGGGCTGATTAATATTGCGGGTGGTTGCTGCGGAAATACGCCGGAGCATATTGCGGCGATTGCGAAGGCGCTGGAGGGTGTTGCGCCGCGTGCGATCAAGCGGGAGATCGAGCGGGAGGTGGCGGCTTGAGCGGCAGGAAAGAAAACGCGGAGGGGACGGAGGCGGCGGAGGTTTCGCAGAGGTGTAAACCGCTGCGGCTGTCGGGGTCGCAGCCGTTTACGCAGCAGGTGGGCGTGTACATGATGATCGGTGAGCGGACGAATGTGGCGGGGTCGCCGAAGTTTGCCAAGCTCATCAAGGAAGGCAAATATGAAGAGGCGGTGAGCGTTGCGCGGCAGCAGGTAGAGAACGGCGCGAACGTGATCGACATCTGCATGGACGAAGGGATGATCGACGGCGTGGCCGCGATGACGCGTTATCTGCAGCTGCTGGGGAGCGAGCCGGAGGTGGCGAAGGCGCCGTTCATGGTGGACTCGTCGAAGTGGGAGGTGATTGAGGCAGGGCTGAAGTGCCTGCAGGGCAAGGGGATTGTGAACTCGATCTCGCTGAAGGAGGGCGAGGAGGTGTTCAAGCAGCGCGCGCGTGCGGTGCTGAAGTATGGCGCTGCGGTGGTGGTGATGGCGTTCGATGAGAACGGCCAGGCAGCGACGTATGCGGAGAAGATTCGCATCTGTAAGCGGGCCTACGATTTGTTGGTGGAGGAGGTTGGGTTCCCGCCGGAGGACATCATCTTCGATCCGAACATCCTGACGGTGGCGACGGGGATGGAGGAGCACAACAACTATGCGGTGGACTTTATCGAGGCCACGCGCTGGATCAAGCACAACCTGCCGCACGCGAAGGTGAGTGGCGGCGTGAGCAATATCAGCTTCAGCTTTCGCGGCAACAACAAGGTGCGCGAGGCGATGCACTCGGCGTTTCTGTATCACGCGATTGCGGCCGGCATGGATATGGGCATCGTCAACGCCGGGATGCTGGAGGTGTATGAGGAGATTGAGCCGGAGCTGAAGGTGCTGGTGGAGGATGTGCTGCTGAATCGCAGGCCGGATGCGACGGAGCGGCTGGTGGACTTTGGGGAGGCGCTGAAGGCGGAGGCTGGAAATGCAGATTCCTCCGCTGCGCTGCGGAATGACAAGAAGAATGAGGCGTGGCGGGGTGGGACGGTGGAGGAGCGGCTGAGCCATGCGCTGGTGAAGGGGATCGATGCGTATATCGACGCGGACACCGAAGAGGCGCGGGCGAAGCTGGGCCGGCCGCTGCTGGTGATTGAAGGGCCGTTGATGGACGGCATGAGCGTGGTGGGAGACCTGTTCGGGGCGGGCAAGATGTTTCTGCCGCAGGTGGTGAAGAGCGCGCGCGTGATGAAGAAGGCGGTCGCGTACCTGACACCGTTTATGGAGGCGGAGAAGGCGGCAATGATCGCTGCAGGCCAGGAGGTGAAGGCGCAGGGCAAGATCGTGCTGGCGACGGTGAAGGGCGATGTGCATGACATCGGCAAGAACATTGTGGGCGTGGTGCTGGCGTGCAACAACTTCGAGGTGATCGACATGGGCGTGATGGTGGCGGCCGAGAAGATCCTGGAACGAGCGAAGGAGGTACGCGCGGACATTATCGGGTTGAGCGGGCTGATTACGCCGTCGCTCGACGAGATGGTGCATGTGGCCAAGGAGATGGAGCGGCAGGGCTTCAAGCTGCCACTGCTGATTGGCGGGGCGACGACGAGTCGCGCGCATACGGCGGTGAAGATAGCGCCGCACTACTCGCAGCCTGTGGTGCACGTGCTGGACGCGAGCCGCGCGGTGCCGGTGACGACGAGCCTGTTGAGCGAGGACGGCAAGGATGAGTTTGTCTCGCAGCATCGCGCGGAGTATGAGGCGGTGCGGAGGCAGCACGCGGCTCCGAAGCAGGAGACGCTGCCGCTGGAAGAGGCACGCAAGCGACGGACGCCAATTGAGTTTGTGGTGGAAGACCTGGCGGTGCCGGAGGAGTTTGGCATCAAGGTGATGGAAGCGTTTCCGCTGAAGACGCTGCGCGAGTTCATCGACTGGAGCCCGTTCTTCCATACCTGGGGGATGAAGGGGCTGTACCCGCGGATACTGGACGATGAGCGGCAGGGGGCGGAGGCGCAGAAGCTGTTTGCGGATGGACAGAAGCTGCTGGACCGGATCGTTGCGGAGAAGTTGATTACAGCACGCGGCGTGTACGGGCTGTTTCGCGCGAACGCTGTGGGCGATGATGTGGAGCTGTACACCGACGAGACGCGCGGCGAGGTGACGGCGACGCTGCACTTTCTGCGCCAGCAGACGGGACGCGATGGCGCGAAGCCGTGCCGATCGCTGGCGGACTTTATTGCGCCGCGCGAGACGCGGCTGCAGGACTCGATCGGCGCGTTTGCCGTGACGGCGGGGATTGGCGTGCATGAGCTTTGCGAGTCGTTTCGCAG
>JAJZFE010000131.1 GCA_021798655.1 Acidobacteriota bacterium
GATCTCCTGCGTATCTGCTGGAGAAAGTGGCCGTACAGGCGCAGACTCTGGCCGACCAGAAGGCTGTTGACAGCCCGTTTGCGCTGCCGTTAAAGAAGTTTCCCAAGACCATCAGCGCCGCCGACCAGAAGCGGATTACCACCGACCTGCTGGCTGCCATCGACACCGACGTACTGCCTGCGTACCAGCGCTTTGTGAAGTTTATGCGGATTCAATATATCCCCAGAGGCCGCAAAGATCCGGGGGCGTGGGCGCTGCCGGATGGTGATGCCTACTATGCGTTTCGCGTACGGCAGAGCACGACCCTGAACAAGTCCGCCGCGGAGATTCACCAGATCGGTCTGGACGAGGTGAAGCGCGACGAGGCCGAGATGCTGGTGATCGTCCACAAGCTGGGGTTTGCGGATTTGAAGAGCTTCAGCGCTGCGCTGAAGACGAATCCGAAGGAGCATCCGACCTCTTCGGCGCAACTGCTGACGGCCTACCGTGGCTATATTGACCAGATGAAGCCGAAGCTGCCGGAGTTGTTTGGCCGGTTGCCCAAAGCTCCACTGGAGGTAGTGGAGATGCCGTCGTTTATCGCGAAGGACCAGGCCGCAGCGTTCTACGACCAGGGCACGCCGGATGGCAGTCGGCCGGGGCGCGTGGACGTGAACACGTATAACTTTGCGGAGCGGTCGCTGGCTCCGGTGGAGGCGGTCTCCTATCACGAGGGGATTCCCGGGCACCATCTGCAGATCTCGATCGCGCAGGAGTTAACTGGACTGCCGACGTTCCGCACCCAGAGCTACTACACCGCGTACACCGAAGGCTGGGCACTCTATAGCGAACGTCTGGGCAAGGAGATCGGCTTCTATCAGGATCCCTACAGCGATTACGGGCGGCTGGAAGCGGATATCTGGCGGGCGATCCGGCTGGTGGTAGATACCGGCGTCCACTCGCAACACTGGACGCGCCAGCAGATGGTGGAGTACTTTCGCGAGCACTCCGCGATCGACGAGACCAACATTCAAGCCGAGGTGGATCGCTACATTGCATGGCCCGGACAGGCGCTGGGCTACAAGATGGGCCAGTTGAAGATTCTGGAACTGCGCGAACGGGCCCGGACGGCGCTGGGACCGAAGTTCGACCTGCGCGCCTTCCACGATCAGGTGCTGGACTCAGGCGCCTTGCCGATGGATGTGCTGGACCATCGCATTGACCAGTGGATCGCGGCGCAGAAGGCCGCAGCCAACTCTGCTGTGCCAGCGATGAAGTAGGTCTGATAGCCTTTGAGTATGAACGACGAGACGATTGTGATTCCGGTACCGGCAGCGGTCATGCCTGGTCTGAAGGTGGCGATTCTTGGCGCTGGCAAGATGGGCGGCATCCTGCTGCAGGGTTTTTTGAAGAACAACCTGGTGGCTCTGGAGAATGTGTTCGCGACCGTGCAGCACCCGGACCGGGCACAGGCGTTGTCCGTGCAGTTTGGTGTTGAAGTAACGACCGATAACCTGGAGGCAGCCCGCCAGGCGGACGTAATTCTGCTGGGAGTGAAGCCGATCCAGGTGCCGGACCTGATTGCCCAGATCAAGCCGGTGCTGTCGCCCCGGAAGGTGCTGCTGTCGTTTGCTGCTTCGGTGAAGACGCGCTCCATTGAGGATTGCGCGGGCTGCGAACTGGGGGTGATTCGCGCGATGCCGAATACGCCCGCCATGATCGGCGCGGGTGTAACGGCGCTATGCGGCGGACGCTTTGTGACTCAGGAGCAGATGGCCGTGGCGCAGCGCATCTTCCAGACGGTGGGCCGGACGGTGGTGGTCGACGAGAAGCACATGGATGCGGTGACGGGTTTGTCCGGATCGGGTCCGGCGTTTCTGTACATCATCATCGAAGCACTGGCGGAAGCTGGCGTAAACGTTGGTTTGCCACGAGATGTTGCCACGCTGCTGGCGGCCCAGACGACGCTGGGTTCTGCCCGGATGGTGTTGGAGACGGGCTACCACCCGGCGCTGCTGAAGGACGCCGTGACGACTCCGGCAGGCTGTACTGTAGATGGAATTCTGGAGTTGGAAGAAGGTGGCCTGCGGGTCACCCTGATCAAGGCCGTAAAGCGAGCCACCCAGCGAGCCAGAGAATTGGCGGCCGGATAGCGACGCGCTGCCTTTGCTGCACACGCTGGCCGCGTAGAATAAAGCCATGGCTACGGCAGCAATCACAACGATGAAGCAAGCTCCCAAGTCCCTCGTGCGCTATGCATGGGGTGTGGTCTGGTACAACGTGCTGGTCATTCTATGGGGCGCGCTGGTGCGGGCCACCAAGTCCGGCGCGGGCTGCGGTAACCACTGGCCACTGTGCAACGGACAGGTGATTCCGCTGTCGCCACGCATCGATACGATCATCGAATTTACGCACCGCTGCATGACCGGCGGATCGACGTTTGTGGTGATCGGCCTGCTGGTGTGGAGCTTCCGCGCCACCATCCGGGGACAGGCCGCACGTGTGATGGCGGTGGCCTCCATGCTGCTGCTGCTGAACGAAGCTTTTCTGGGCGCGCTGCTGGTAAAACTGGGCTACGTGACCGGCAACCAGTCCATGGGACGCGTGGTGCTGCTCTCGATCCACTTGAGCAATACGTTGCTGCTGATGGCGGCGCTGACCATGACTGCGATCCTGCTGCATACCGGACAGATGTGGCGTGAACTGGGCGTGCGCGGTGGACGCAAACTGTGGGCGCTGCTGGGCCTCACGGCGACGATGGTGGTGGGGGTCAGCGGATCGCTGGCTGCGCTGGGCGATACGCTCTTTCCTTCGTCCACGTTGAGCGCTGCCTTTGCTCAGGACTTTGCCGCCGGATCCCCCTGGCTGTTGCGCTTGCGTGGAGTGCATCCGGGCAGCGTGCTGGTCTCTGCCTTTTTTGTGGTGTGGCTGGTGGCGCAGGCCCGGCGGGCTGGTGCTGGCAGACTTGCTACCACGGTGTTGGCGCTGCTGGTGTTCCAGTCCGCGCTGGGTGTGGCGGATGTGGTATTGCTCGCACCGGTGTGGATGCAGATTGTGCATCTGCTGGGGGCGGATCTTTACTGGATTGCACTGATTGCGTTGGCCGCCAGAGTGGTTTGGCCGGACGCGGATTCTATGCCGTCATCCACACGCTGACATTGCAGTCAACACAACGCGGAACCTAGCTTCAAGACAAATAAAACGGCGCGGCTCTCCTGCGAGACCGCGCCGCGTTGCGAGGAGCAGACTACTTTCCGTCTACCTTTTCGCCGAGCTTTTTCGTCTCGGCGGCGGTCTTGTGATATGCCTTGTCGGTCGCATGCGCGGTGTCCTTGGCGGCAACCTTGGTGTCGTGCGCCGTGGCATCTGCGGCATGGTCCGTGGCGGTGGCGGTCTTGTGATAGGCCTTCTTGGTCACGTGCGCGGTGTCCTTGGCGGCAACCTTGGTGTCGTGCGCTGTGGCATCGGCGGCATGGTCCGTGGCGGCGGCGGTCTTGTGATAGACCTTCTTCGTTGCATGCGCGGTATCGTGAGCAGCAGCCTCGGTCGCGTGTGCGGTGTCTTTAGCGGCAACCTTGGTGGCAGCACCTGCATTCTTCATATCCTGCGAAGCGGTCTGAGCTACCAGCGTGGTCGAGGCGAGGGTTAGAGCGGTTGCAAAAGCAAGACCTGTCATGATGCGAACGTTCATAGGCTATCTCCTTGATAGGCGGCAATGCGCCTATGCAAGTGTAGATGCTGGAACAGTCAGGGCCGGTGTCCGGGTAGAGAAATCGACGGGTCAAGGCTGGCGGGGCGGCTTAAGTAAAGGTTTACTTTACAGGGCTGCGACGGTCTGTATATAGTGGCAACGTTAGCCATATGCCTGCTGGAAGCTGCTCCCAGATGCGTCAGGCTGACGGTTCCAGGCAGCGCTCGTCACCGATTTCGATGGAGAGGATGTTGCAACGCAGCTTGCAGGCAAGCGGTGTTGCAACTGTCAAACGATGTATGTCATTTCCCGCGGCCATGTTCCTGTTCTCCGGGCAACAATTGACCAAGCTGTCACCGGTCGACGTGTTGATTCTGGTGCTGTACTTCGCGCTGGTCGTCTTTATCGGCTTCTATGCCAAAGGCAAGGCCAATACGAGCGAAGACTTCTTTCTGGCGGGACGAGAGATGACGGCGTGGATCGCCGGGCTCAGCTTCGTGTCTGCCAACCTGGGCTCGCTGGAGCTGATGGGCTGGGCTGGCTCGGCCTACCAGTACGGCATTCTGGCAGCGCACTGGTACTGGATCGGTGCGATTCCGGCGATGCTGTTTCTGGGAATCGTGATGATGCCGTTCTACTACATCTCGAAGACCCACTCGGTGCCGGGGTATTTGCATCTGCGCTTTGGTGAAGGCGCACGGGCGCTGAGCGCAGTCTCGTTTGCGTTGATGACCATCCTGATGAGCGGCGTGAATATGTATGCCATGGCCGTGGTGATGCAGACGATTCTGGGCTGGAATATCACCTTCAGCATCTGGGTGGGCGCGGGTACAGTTGCGCTGTATGTGATGCTGGGCGGGTTGCGCTCCGCCATCATCAACGAGGTGCTGCAGTTTGTGCTGATCTGGGCCGGTGCAGCGATGATTCCGATTCTGGGGCTGATCGAGGCGGGTGGCTGGACCAAGCTGAAGGCGCAGATTGCGGTGAACGTCGGCAGCAGTGACTACACGCATATGTGGACCACGCTGGGGCACTTTAGCTCCAACCCCATGGGCGTGCATTGGACCGGAATTGTCTTTGGGCTGGGCTTCGTCATCAGCTTCGGGTATTGGACGACGGACTTTCTAGTGGTGCAGCGTGTGCTGAGCGCGAACAATCTGCGCGCGGCCAAGATGGCTCCGGTGATTGGTGCGGCGTTCAAGATGGCAGTTCCCTTCATCGTGATTGTGCCCGGCCTGCTGGCCCTGGCGGTGTTGAAGAACGCCGACGGCAGCACGATGCACCTGGTAGCGAGCAATATCGCCAAGGGAAACCCGGGGCTGCACAGCTACGACGAGGTACTGCCACTGATGCTGATCCGCTACTGTGGCCCGGGATTGCTGGGCCTGGGCATCACGGCGCTGGTGGCGGGTTTTATGAGCGGGATGGCCGGAAATGTAAGCGCGTTCTCGACGGTGTGGACGTACGACATCTACGGCGCTTTCATCAACAAGCGCGCTAGCGATTCGCACTATGTGGCGATGGGCCGCTGGTCGACGGTCATCGGGATGTTGGTGTCGATCATGACGGCCTACCTGGTGATGAATGCGAACAGCATCATGGACTATGTTCAGGCGTTGTTCAGCTTCTTTATCGCGCCGCTGTTTGGCACGGTAATCCTGGGCATGATGTGGAAGCGGGCGTCCCACGCAGGCGGA
>JAJZFE010000082.1 GCA_021798655.1 Acidobacteriota bacterium
TTCCTCGCGGCTGCAGATCGGATTGGGCATGTGCCTCTATGCGCGCGGGCTGTATGAGGACGCCGTGAAGGCGCTGCTGGTGGCGGCGGACCTGGCTCCGAACGACCCGGGCGTCTATCTGTTTCTGTCGCGCTCCTACGCCAGTTCGCCCGGCCAGGTGGACGCCGTCATCGAGCACTTCCAACGCTACGCCGAGCAGCAGCCACACAGCGCACTGGCGCAGTACTATTACGCGATGAGTCTGTGGAAGGGGAGGCGCGTTGAAGGCGCAACGGTCGACCTGAAAGACATTGAGGCGCTGCTGCAGCGCTCCATCGCCCTCGATGGCCGCCTGGCCGACGCGCACATGCAGCTCGCGAATCTGTACGCCGACCAGCACGAGTATGCCCTCTCGGTGCCCGAGTATCAGCAGACCATCGCGCTCGATCCCACGCTGGCCGACGCGCACTATCGGCTGGGCACGGACTACACGCACCTCGGGCGCAAGGCCGAGGCGCAGAACGAGTTTGCCGTCTACAAGAAGCTGCGCGCGGACCACATGGCCGCCGTCGATAAAGAGCGTGCCGAGGTGCAACAATTCATGTACGCCTCCAGGACGCCGCCGGCAGGGCAGCCGCAGCAGCCTGAGACGGTCAAGGCACCCTGAGGCACACTGATGACGAGCCCGCACGCAAATCCGTTGGAGATTGCACGACGCCTGGCCCGCACGCGTCGGGAGTTCCTGCGCGACGCCGCCGGCATGGCCCTGGGCGGCGCGCTGCTGAGCGCGAGTCCGCTGGTTCGGGCCGAGTCGGCGCGCAGGAAGCGCAAGGTCATCGTCGTGACCTTCGGCGGCGGTGCGCGCGACCAGGAGACGTTCGCGCAGGAGGGCCGCGTGAACATTCCGCACATGCTTGGCGAACTGGCCCCGCAGTCGAGCTTCTTCACGCAGGTCACCAATCGCGGGATTCTGGGCCACTACGTCGCGACGGCCAGCCTTGCAACGGGCGTGTATGAGACGTTGAACAACTTTTCCGCGGTCCCGCCGGACCATCCCACGGTCTTCGAATACTTTCGCAAAGACCTCGGCAGGCCGGTATCGGATGCGTGGGTGGTGGCGCCGAGCAACGGCTTCAACCGCATTGGCGAAAGCGATTGCCGCAGCTATGGGTCGGGACTGGGTGCGCGGGTGGTGCTGCCCAAACACCTGTTGAGCGCGGCCGCCCGAGGTGCGAACACCGACTACGGCCATCTGCTGCATGACAACTATGAGACGCCGTTGTATGCGCCCCAGCTTGCCGGCGGAGAGTTTGAGCTGCAGCAGCTGGAGCAGGTGTTGAAGCTGTCGGTCGATGACTTCACCGCACATGCCAGAAGCCTCTCCAGCCCCGACGAGCTTTCGGTCTACATCGCGCGCCAGCTGATGCGGCAGGAGTCGCCGAGCCTGCTGTGGATCACAATGCACGATATCGACGTCGCCCACTCCGGCGCGTTTTCGTTGTACATCGATGCGATTCGCCGAACGGATCGGCTCTGTGCGGACCTGTGGAAGGCCGTGCAGCAGGAGCCCGAGTACGCGGGCAACACAACGATGTTGATCCTGCCCGACTTCGGACGCGACGCGGACGGCGATGCCGGTGGCAACGGATTTCAGCACCACCGGACCGGCGATGCGGAGTCGCGCACCACGTGGATGATGGCGCTGGGCGCGGGCGTTCGTCAGGGCGTGGTCTATGACAGCCCTGTCCAGTCCATCGACCTGGTGCCGAGCATTGGTGCGATGATGGGCTTCTCCGCGCAGCAGTCGCAGGGAAGACCGATTCAGGAGCTGCTCTAGAACCATGCTGCCCAGTGAGCTACAAGCCGCGCAGTTCGACGCCTATCCGCCCGGTGCCAGGCGGCTCGCGGTCGCGCATCTTGCGCTGTTGCGCGAGCTGCCGCTGAGTTTTTTGCCGAGCCTGCTGCGGGAGCTGATCGACTACGACGACAGATTTCCCGTGGAGCGTGCGCGCATGGAGGAGGAGCTCACTGTCCTGAGCGCGCTGCCCGGCCCCCAGTTGGCAGAGTGGTTCAAACCCTTCGCGACGTTGACGCTCTCGCAGAATCTGCAGCACGCCGACTGGGTGATCCGCCCGGCTCAGTTCGTGGAGCAGGAGTCGGCTCACCTGTGGACGACGCACCAGCTGGATGCGTTTCGCGAGGCCGCCGTGGACTACGGTGAACGTCTGCAGGCGGCCCGCGCCGTCTCTCCGTTGCCGTTGCGGCGGCTGGGCATTGCGGTGATTGGACAGGGCGCGTCCACCACACCGGAGCCGTTGTTTCGTGCCTTGCGCAAGCACGGCACGTGCTTCACCGCCGTGCAGCCTGATGGCGGCGTGGAAGCGTTGCTGGCTGCGACCGAGGCGCGCGCCCGCGCACACGACGCAGCCTACGCGCACTGGTACGTCGATGGCGGCGCGCTGGTCCGGCCCACCACGGGGCTTACGACCGTCAGCTATGCCGCGCTGGCGCCGGTGCGCGACCGGTTGCTCGCGTACATGCAGACCGAGATCGCAAGACCTGGCATGGGGCCGGAGGAGCTGCGCACCGACCTCGCGAAGCTGACACCGGCGGCACTGGGTGTGCATCAGGACGGCGACGCTGTGCTCGGCCGCTTTCAAGTGAAGCTGTTTACGGAAGGCTCCGGCACGCAGATCTTCAGCACCACGTTCGCGCAGTGGACCACGCGCGAGGCGCTGCGCCGCGCCGAGCCGCTGACGCTGCTGGTTCGCTACGCACCTCGGCAGCGGCAGCGGCCCATGAGCGAGCTGCTGGCCAACAGCGGCGCTGAACAGGAGCTGGATCCCGCCGGCTCGCTGGTCGATGGCGACATGGCGGCCTACTACCATTGGGTGAATCAACAGCGGCTGCAGGGGGCCGAGGACGCGTCGTTCCTCGTGTGGTGGGAGGGCCAGCGCCAGGCCGTGCTCGTTGCGCCCACCTTGCCGCGCAATACGACCTCCGATTCACCGATGAGTCTTCCTGCTCTGCTAAAGTTGGCGACGGGCTGATCGCCGCGCTGCGTCGACACTCCAACCGAAGAAAGTGACGGTACCGCAATCTTGATTCATTCACTGGCGAGCCCCTTCATGGGGGAGTTCATGGGAACGATGGTTCTCATCCTCCTGGGCAATGGTGTTGTAGCCGGCGTGCTGTTGAAGCGGTCCAAGGCCGAGGGTGCCGGGTGGCTGACGATCACCGCTGCGTGGGGCCTGGCCGTCTTTGCCGGCGTCTTCACGTCCACCGCGTGGGGCAGCCCGGATGCCCACTTGAATCCCGCCATCACGGTCGCCTCGGCCGTGCTCTCCGGCGATACGCACAAGCTGCTCGTCTACATTCCGGCGCAGCTGCTGGGCGCGATGACCGGGCAGCTGCTCGTGTGGCTGCTCTTCTGGCCGCACTGGTCCATCACGGAAGATGCCGATGCCAAGCTCGCCTGCTTCTGCACCAGCCCCGCCATTCGCAAGCCGCTGGCCAACGTGGTCGCAGAGTTGATCGGCACCTTTGTGCTCTTCCTCGTCATCGCGGCCATCACCTCCAAGGCCGTAGGCGGCGAGCGCGGGCTGGCGATCGGGCTGTCGCCGTTTCTTGTCGGCATGTTGGTGTGGGCCATTGGGATGTCGCTGGGCGGTGCGACGGGATATGCCATCAACCCGGCTCGCGACTTCGGACCGCGGCTGGTGCACAGCCTGCTGCCGCTGCCGGGCAAGCGCGATGCGGACTGGGGCTACGCGTGGGTGCCGATTCTAGGCCCGATCGCCGGCGCATCGCTGGCCGCGCTGCTGATTCGCTGCTTCAACTGAAGCAGCCTGCGGGCCACCGCGTCATCCCCGTGGCCGCGTCATCCTGCATACACATACCCGTTGGCGACGGCGGCGAAGGCCGTCACCTGGCTCTGTTGCCACGCCTCGTCGCAGCCCAGCTCGGCGGCCAGACAGGCAGCCACGGCAGGGGCGGCGTCCAGCGCGGCACGCGCGTCCAGGAACAGGGCGCGTGTCCGGCGAGCGAGCACATCTTCCACCGTGCGGGCCATCTCATAGCGCGCTGCCCATGCCACCTCCGCCACGCGATACGGCAGGCGATCATGCAGCCGCGCGGCCATCGCGGGGGATGACGCCGCCAGCGCGTCCAGCGCCGCCTGGTCGCTGCCATAGACGTGCAGCTCATGCTCTGCATCGTCGCTGCTTCCGGCCTCTTCGCTCCATCCGTGCAGCCGCAGGTCCTGCGTGCGGCATGGTGAGGGCTTCAGTCCGCTGTGCTGCGCGGCGATGTTCACGGCGTCCTCGCCCATGCGGCGATACGTGGTCCACTTGCCCCCGGTGATGGAGACCAGGCCCGATGCCGAGACCAGCACCGTGTGCTCGCGCGAGAGCTTCGCCGTGCTGTCCGTGCCTTGCCGCCGCACCAGCGGCCGCAGTCCCGACCACATGCTTAGGACCTCGTGATCTTCGGGTGCACGGCCGAAGTACAGCGCAATGTGTTCGCGCAGGAAGGTCAGTTCCTGCTCCATCGGCCGCGGCTCCAGGCTTGCGGACGGCACGCCGTCATCGGTGGTCCCCACAACGACCGCGTTGTGCCACGGAATGGCGAAGAGCACGCGGCCGTCCCGGGTCTTCGGAACCATCAGCGCGCTTGTGCCTGGCAGAAACGATCGCGGCAACACCAGATGCGAGCCCTGGCTGAAGGTGACGATCGGCTGCGTCTCCGGCTCATCGAGGCGGCGAACCGCGTCCGTAAAGACGCCCGTCGCGTTGATGACCGCCGTCGCCTGCACCTCAAACTCGCTGCCCGTCTCTTCATCGCGCAGCACAGCGCCGCTGACCTTGCCGCTGCGCTTGAGCAGCCGAACCATGCGCGTGTAGTTCAGCGCAGTGCCGCCCAGCGAGTCCAGCGTCCGCGCCAGAGCCAGGCTGTAGCGGGCGTCGTCAAACTGGCCGTCGAAGTATTCAACGCCGCCAGCCAGCTGCTCTCCTGCGACGGTCGGCAGCATGGTCCGCACCGCCTCCGCGCCCAGCATCCGCGAGCGCCCAAAGCTGGACCGGCCCGAGAGCGCGTCGTACAGCTTCAGGCCGATGCCATAGAAGGGCACCTCCCACAGGGCATTCGCGGGGATCACGAACGATTGGCGGCGCACCAGGTGCGGCGCATTGTGCAACATGCGGCCGCGCTCCTTCAGCGCCTCCAGCACCAGTGCAAGATCGCCCTGCTGCAGGTAGCGAACCCCGCCATGCACCAGCTTGGTACTGCGGCTGGAGGTGCCCTTGGCAAAGTCGGCCTGCTCCACCAGCAGGGTGCGGTAGCCGCGCGCGGCGGCATCGACGGCGGCGCCCAGTCCTGTCG
>JAJZFE010000395.1 GCA_021798655.1 Acidobacteriota bacterium
CCAATGAGCTGATCGCCGCGAAGCTGCAGGGCGTCAAGCGCCTCAGCTTCAGCAAAGCGTTGCACGCATCCACCACGCATCGCCACGACTACATCGCCAACTACGTGACCGACCTGGCCAACGTCATCGACTTCGCCCCACTCGCCGGCACCACGCTTCAACTCGCCGTCGATCCGCTCGGCGGTGCCGGCGTCGCCTACTGGCCCCGCATCATCGAGCAGTACAAGCTCAACATCGAGCTGCTCAATCCCTACGTCGATCCCACCTTCCGCTTCATGACGCTCGACTGGGACAGCAAGATCCGCATGGACTGCAGCAGCCCCAACGCGATGGCCAGCATGATCGCGAACAAGAACCGCTTCGACGTGGCCTGGGCCTGCGACACCGACCACGACCGCCACGGCATCGTCACGCGCAGCAGCGGCCTGCTCAACCCCAACCACTACCTCGCCGTCTGCATCGAGTACCTGTTCACGCATCGGCCGGAGTGGTCTGCGAACGTCGGCATCGGCAAGACGCTCGTCTCGTCGTCGATGATCGACCGCGTCGCCGAGGGCCTCGGCCGCCCGATGCTGGAAGTGCCGGTAGGTTTTAAGTGGTTTGTAGCAGGCCTCATCGACGGCTCGCTGGGCTTCGTCGGCGAAGAATCCGCCGGCGCCACCTTCCTGCGCCGCAACGGCACCGTCTGGACGACGGACAAGGACGGCCTGATCCCCGGCCTGCTCGCCGCAGAGATGACCGCCGTCACCGGCCGCGATCCCGGCACACTCTACCTCGACCTCACGCAAAAGTACGGTGCACCGATCTACGAACGCATCGACGCCGCCGCCACCAAACCGGAAAAGGCCAAGCTCGCGAAGCTCTCCGCCGCGCAGGTCACGGCCACCGAACTGGCCGGCGACCCCATCACATCCATCCTCACCGAGGCCCCCGGCAACAAAGCCAGCATCGGCGGGCTGAAAGTGACCACCGACAACGGCTGGTTCGCCGCCCGCCCCAGCGGCACCGAAGACGTGTACAAGATCTACGCCGAGAGCTTCAACGGCCCACTCCACCTGAAGCAGATCCAGACCGAAGCCAAAGCCCTGGTCGCATCTGCGCTTCAATAACACCACATAGCAGGTATGCTTACCGCTTGTGTAACAGTAATCATCTGAGCATACAAATGTGGAGGCTAGATGGAGAAAGACTATCTCACCGGCATTGCTAATGAAGCAGAAAAAGCCTTCCCTGCATTTTGGCCAAGCGTGTACCCACGCTCCTACAATGAGCCAGCAGGATTTTCATCACCAAGACATCTAGCAGCCGATCTCCTTGGTCTCTTGGTAAAGCCCCCTGTCAGGCAACAGGAACTTGGTGGCGTAAACCTGCTTAGCCAGTTTTCAACCTTCGCAGCTGTATCGATGGCGGCGTTGAGTGTACCGGTCTTCTTCGTTGGACCCGACCTGTTACAGGCCTTGGCGTTGACCTCCCCACCCGATCGTCTTCGCTGGGACGAAATGAAGTTGCCATTTGACGCATGCTCCTTCATGCTGCCGCGCGGATCACTCGTCCACCCAACGGTCGGCGAATGTCGCTACATTTGGTATGCGCGCCTAAATAAGTCAACGCGTTACCAGCATCCGTTCGATAAAGCGACAACATTTGGGTTTGAAAGCGCACACTTCGTAGTTAGGATGTGCTTCGGAGGCGACGGGCAAGTTCGCGACATGATTTTCAACCAAATCCGCAATCCTACTTTCAGCCATTTAGGTATGAAAATGGAGTTGGTGACAGATGTAGAAATAGAAGATGAGGTTCCAGTCGATGCTTTTGATTCGCCGCCTGCGTACACATCGGCAGATGCAAAAGAACTTGAGTTGTTTTATTCGGCACTGACTCTTACTGTAAACCTACTACTCGTTATGGTTGAAAGGCCGCAGATCGTAGAACGCTCTAGGCCCACGGGAAAAAGAACCAAGAAAGGGACAGCGTTTTGGACACCCAACTTCATTGGTCAGACATACAGACTCCCTAAAGCGGTCGAAACTTCTACCGAACCTTATTTCAAACTACGCCTTCATTGGAGGCGAGGGCATTGGCGCTCACAGCCCCATGGTCTACAAAGCAGTTTGAGACGTTTGGTATGGATTGAACCTGTCTTAGTCGGCGGACAATAGTTCTTGCTGAGTGTCATGTTAGGGGTACGCCCGTCGAGCCTTTCGCGCACTTTGGCGTTCCAATCCATCGTCATGGGGAAACGAACCGGAGATTTGGGTCTAGTATCTGGGACAGAGGAACTCCCATGCGCTACACCGTCGCAGCCGATACCGACTTCAAGCTCGTCTCCCTCCTCGACGCCGCCCAGCATGAGCCCGTTTTCATCGAGCGCGATCAGAGAGAAGTCGCAGTCATTCTCTCTGCCCGCGACTACGACCGTCTCAGCGGTAAAGCCTCGCGCGCCTTCAACGACTTCTGCGACGCGGTCGCGGATCGCGCTGCTGCTCGCGGCTTGACCGAGGAGAAGTTTGAAGAGCTCTTGAAGCACGCCTGATCGCGCGCGTTTCGTGGCTGATACCAACGTCATTCTCAGCCGGCTCTTCTTCCGAAACTCGGTTCCAGCCCAGGCCGTTCGTCTCGCAACCTCGATCGGCTACCTGCTCGTCTCCGCGGAAACACTGGAGGAGTTGGAGTCCGTACTCTTCCGTGCCAAGTTCGATAGCTACCTCAGCCTGCATGAGCGCATAGCCTTCTTTGACGCCCTGCGGCTCTCCGCAGCCTTCATCGAGAGCGTCGCTCCCATCTCGGCCTGCCGCGACCCCAAAGACGACAAATTCCTGGCCCTCGCCCTCGCTGGTCAGGCCGGCTTCATCCTTACAGGCGATCAGGACCTGTTGACGCTGCATCCGTTCCGTGACATCGACATTCTTACGCCTCGGCAATACCTTGACTGGCAGCGGTCGTAAGCCGCGCGCTCACCCTTCGCCGCCGCCCGCGTCTCACAGTACGATCCTCCGTGAGACCCTGCCTATGCGCCCCTGGCTCCCGCTCCTTGTTTTGACAACAGCCCTCAACGCCGCCGCGCAAACCGCGACACAGGCGGCCAACGCGCCCACTGGCACCGTTACCGGCCACATCTTCTGCGCGGACACCAACCACCCCGCACGCTTTGCCCGCGTCTTCCTCGATCCCGTACCAGCCGACGCCGACGCCAACGCGCCCAAGCCCGCCACCACGCCGGAGCGCACCGATACCACCATGACCACGCTCGACGGCAGTTACACTCTCACGCACGTCCATCCTGGTGCCTACTACGTCATCGTCGCCCTCAGCGGCTACATCAACCCCCGCGACCTCTTCACCGCCGACCAGCTCAGCAGCCCCACACAGCAGGTCCGCGACCAGCTTGCGCAGAAGCTCACCCGCGTCGTCATCGACCCCAACCAGACCGAGACCGCCGACGTGCGACTCGACCGCGGCGCAGCCATCAGCGGCACTATTCTCTATGACGACGGCAGCCCCGCCGACAGCGTCCCCATCAAGCTGCTCCACAAAGACACCGCCGGCAAATGGATCGATGTCCCGCACGGAGCCGCGTTCACCCCCACCACTACGACCGACGACCGCGGCCGCTACCGGATCGCCTCCCTGCTGCCCGACGAGTACATGGTGCAGACCACGCTGCAACTGGCCGACAGCAAGCTCGTCCACGCCCAGTTCGGCGGCAACCAGATCCAGTTCGACAAGCAGACCTTCGGCTCCTCGCTCTCGTTCTACGGCGCAGGCACGCCGCGCATCGACGACGCGGCCAGCACCCACGTCAACGCCGGCCAGGAGCGTACCGGCCAGGACATGACCCTGCCTGTCGCCAAGCTGCACACGCTTACCGGCAAGGTGCTCGCCGGCGCCGACGCACACCCCGTCAACGCTGCCAAGGTCGCCATCGTCTACACCGACACCGGCAAGCAGGTCGCTACCTCGTCCATCTCCCGCGACGACGGCCTCTTCCACTTCGACTTCATCCCCGATGGCGATTACACACTCCGCGTCACCGACGCCCGCGATGTCAACTGGATTCCGCAGCCCAACACCGACGGCAGCCCTTTTCCTCCCGCCGACAAGGAGCAGGTCCTTTCCACCTACGGCGGCGTCGATCAGCCGTTGCTGCTGCGCGGCGACCTCTACGGCTACACCGCAACCGTGCCCCCGCCCGCACAGGCTCAGTAGATTCGAGCCTCCCGAGAACCGTCTCCGTCAACAGAAAGACCCAGCCACGGCGAATCTTCCGCCCGGCTGGGTCCTTCGTCTTCAGAACCTCAGCCGATTACTTCTTCGGCGGGAAGTTCCTGAACATCTGGTTCACATCCTTGTCCATGTTCTTGGTGTTCTTGTTCGAGTTGTTGCCCAGGTCGTTGTCGGCCACGCCGCGGAACATCAGCTTGTGCGTCGAGTGATCGAACACGTCGACCACCAGCTTGGCCGTGCGCTGCGTCTTGATCGTCGTGACCGAATCGCCCATGTCGTCGCCGAAGCCATCCATGCCATAGCCAGCACCGAAGCCGTCGCCCCAGCCGCCCCAGCCCCAACCGCCGCCCCAGCCCATTCCGGAGCCCAACGCGCCGTCCATGTCATCGTCCATGCCGCTGTACATGGTTTCTGCCTCTTTTTCCGACTTCACCATGTCCGTCGCAAACACGGTGGCGTTGCCACCCTTCGGCACCAACTGCCAGCCCTTCGCCTGAAGATCGCGATCCACGGCCGCCTTCACGCGGTCCCGGTAGAGCGGGTTGGACGTTGTCACCTTGCCCCACGAGTACGTGTGGATGGTGTCAAAGTTTGCATTGTGGTCATAGTCCGTACGGACATTGGACGCGCAGGCGACACTTCCAGCCAGCAATACGGCAGAAGCAAACGTAACTACAGAACGCACTTTCATCGAAAGACTCCTTGGAAGATCGAATCGGGCCTGCTCCGCGTCCATGCAGCGTCATCGCTCCGTGCGAAGAAGCACGCGCAAGCAGCAGACCAGTCCTTCTACCTTTGATGCCGAGAGTCGATCCAAAGGTGATCTGGCCTGCTCGATCATCGCTCGCTACTTTGTCGCCTCGCCCTTCACGTCCGGCCCTAGCTCCACCTGCGTCCGAATCAACTGGTCCGCCACGATGCGCCCGAACACCGCCTTGCCCTTATCGTTCAGGTGCGTGCGATCCAGCTTCACCTCGCCGTTCTCGGCCTTCGCGTCGGCATGGCCCACGGCGTCGAACTCGTCGGCCTGCGCCTGCGTCATCGTGTCCAGGAGCTTTGTCGAGATCGCGTTCAGGTCGATGCATGTCACGCCTTCCTCGGCCGCCACATGCCGCGCGGCCGACGCATA
>JAJZFE010000019.1 GCA_021798655.1 Acidobacteriota bacterium
GTCTCCTCCACAATCCGGTCCGCGTCGCCAAACTCCACATCGTGCGCCTGCAGCACGTCCAGGTACTCCGTCCGCAGCCGCGTCAGCGACTCCTCGCAGCTCGCCGCAATCCGCTGCGCCGAAAAATCAAACTCCGCCGCGCCATACCGTCCGCACTTGGTCGCCAGCACCACCTTGTCGCGACGCCCCACCAGCGCCTCGCCCAGCCGGCTCTCCGCCAGCGTCAACCCGTAGTACGGCGACACGTCGAACAGCGTCACCCCGCCGTCGATCGCCTCCTGCACCGCCGCCACCGCCTCGCGCCCATCCACCTGGCCATACACATTGCCCAGCGGCGCCGCGCCAAACCCCAGCACGGATACCTGCATCCCCGTCCGCCCCAGCTCGCGATACTCCATCGCCACCGCTCCCCTGTTCTTCCTGAAATCGCAGCTCTGCTCGATGTGACTCTCGCTACAGTAAGCGTTACAGTAAATCGCAGTCAACCCGTTCGCCGCCCCTCTGCATCCGCCCCTCGGAACACCCGCCTCCCACCGCCGCCAACGCTGTATAGTCCGTCTATGGCTGCAAAGATGAAAGATATCGCCGAAGCCCTCGGCGTCTCCCTCGTCACCGTCTCCAAGGCGCTGCGCGGACATCCCGACATCAGCCGCAGGACCCGCGAGCGCGTCGAGGCCAAGGTCAAAGAGCTCAACTACCGCCCCAACCTCGCCGCGCGCTCCCTCGTCACCGGCCGCTCCTCGCTCATCGGCCTCATCGTCCCCGACCTCCTCCATCCCTTCTTCGCCGACATCGCCCGCGGCCTCTCGCTCGCCCTCCGCGAACACGGCTACTTCCTCGTCCTCGCCTCCTCCGAAGAAGACCCCACGCTCGAACAGCAGGAGATCGAGCACGTCCTCGCCCACCGCCTCGACGCCCTCGTCGTCGCCTCCTGCCAGACCGACGCCACCCACCTCGCCCGAACCCAGGCCGGCGAAACACCGCTCGTCCTCGTCGATCGCAGCTTCCCCGGCTTCTCCTCCCACTTCGTCGGCGCCGACGACTACACCGCCGGCAAGCTCGCCGCCGAGCACCTCCTCGACCTCGGCTGCAAACGCATCGCCCACATCCGCGGCGCGCAGAACAGCGCCGCCCTCCGCCGTCTCAAAGGCTTCGCCGACACCCTCCAGAAGCACAACCGCCCCCTGCTGCCCCGCTACCTCGTCACCACCCGCAGCGCCGACGTCGACGGCAAACGCCACGGCCACGCCGCCTTCTCCCAGCTCTGGAACCTGCCCCAGCCCCCCGACGGCATCTTCTGCTTCAACGACGTCATCGCCATCGGCGTCCAGACCGCGGCCGCCGAACTCGGCGCACGCATCCCCGAACAGGTCGCCCTCATCGGCTGCGGCAACCTCCACTACGACGACGCCATCCGCGTCCCCCTCTCCAGCATCGACCAGCGCAGCAGCGAGATCGGCGCACGCGTCGCGCGACTCATCCTCGAACTCGTCGCCGAAGACGCCACCACCCCCGCAAGACCCCGCGAGCACCGCCGCGTCATCCTGCAACCCCGCCTCGTCCCCCGCGCCTCCTCCACCAGACCGCGCTCCACCAAGCAATAACTCTCGCTCTCGTCTCTCCTAATCTCTTCTCTCCTAATCTCTTCTCTCGCAGTCTCTTCTCTCGTAGTCTCTTCTCTCGTAGCTGAACAAGACCCAAGACCCCAAACAACCCCTGACTTTTTTTCGCGAGTTTCCGGCCAAACTCGCCCTGTCAACCCCCAACCCCCCTCCCAAAACCCGTAACCCATTCCTCCCAAACGACTTAACCACTCAAAACGAAAAACACATTTACCCCCGCTGGCTCGGTACAATAGAAATAGAGCAAGAACAGAAAACAGAAATAGAGCAAGACGGGAGACGGGCAACCGGCCAACCGGAAACGGTCTCTCAACCCCGGACCCCCAAAAATCGCCCCTAACCCCAATGTTTTGAATATTATGCCCGTAAAATCTCTGCAATCAATATTTTGCAGCCACTGCACCCCGTAACCTGTTGATTCCAGAGATCAAGCCAAAACAGGGGGGGGAGGGGGGGGTACCCCCTACAGCGTATGCGGAGCCGCCTCCACCGAGTGCCGGCTCACCGTCAGGTCCGTCAGCCTCGGCACCAGGAACGCGTACAGCGCCACCACCGCATAGCCCGCCGCCGGCAGCAGGTACCCCGACGCCAGGCTACCGGTCAGGCTCTTCATCCCGCCCATCAGCAGCGGAAAGAACGCCCCGCCGATGATCGCGATCACCAGCAGGCTGCCGCCCAGCTTCGTATCCTCGCCCAGGCCCTTCACCCCCAGCGCGAAGATCGTCGGATACATGATCGACATGAAGAAGCTCGTCGCCAGGATCGCCACGCCCCCGGCCATCCCCGGATGCGCCACGCCAAACGCCAGCAGCGCAATGTTCACCAGCGCATACAGCGCAGTCATCCGCGCCGGGCTGAACCGCCCCATCAACGGCGTAGAAACGATTCGGCCCAGCGAGAACGCAATCAGCGTCCCGGTCAACAGCCCGCCGGCCGCGCGGTCGCCCAGCGTCGTATACGTCCGCAGATACGGGATGAACGTGCTCCACGTTCCCACCTGCGCGCCGACATAGAAGAACTGCGCCACCACCGCGAACATCAGCGTTGGCGTGCGAAACAGCCGCGCGTAGCTGCCCTTGCTGCTTCTGCTCGACGCACCCGCGTCCGCACCGCTATCCAGGCTTGCCGGAAACTTCGCCCGCGCGATGAACAGCGCCAGCACCAGCACCGCGATGCCCAGCACCACATACGTCGGCACCACGCGCAGAATCTCGCTGTGCAGATACGCCTCGTAGCTGCCCTGCTGCTTCATCGCGGCCACCTGTGCGGCCGTCTTCTCCACGCCGGAGAAGATAAACAGCGTCCCCGCAATCACGCCGACGATCGTGCCCGGCGGATTGAACGCCTGCGCAAAGTTCAACCGCCGCTCCGACGAAAGCGAATCGCCAAACTGCGCGACGAGCGGATTGGCCGCCGTCTCCAGGATCGACGCGCCGCTGCCCACCACAAACAGCGCCGCCAGAAACGCCGCATACTTGCCCACAATCGCCGCCGGCCAGAACAGCAGCGTGCCCACTCCAAACGTCAGCAGCCCGGTCACAATCCCGGCCTTGTACCCGAAACGCCGCATCAGAAACGCCGCCGGCGTAGCCATCACCGCATACGCCAGAAAGTTCGACGTCTGCACCAGCTGCGCCTGCAGCAGGCTCAGCTCAAAGCTCTTCCTGAACTGCTGCACCAGAATGTCCGTGAGGTTGTTCGACATGCCCCACACGAAGAAGATCACCGTCGTCAGCCCGAACGCCAGCATGTATCCACGCGGAAACATGCTGCCGCCAACCGCCTCGTGCGATGCGCTCGTACCCGCCGACCCGCTACCCTGATGCATGAATCCACTCCGCCCTTGTTGCTCGTCGCTAAGTTGCTTTTCGCTCATAGGTGCAGATCACATCCAGTACATCCGCCTGTCATCTCGACCGAAGCCAGACAGCTTCATCGTCTGGCGCAGCGGAGAGACCCCCGCATTCTGCCGGCAGCTGCACAGTCCACTCCGCCGTCCGGCATGAGCAACTACGCGAATTGAACCATAATCTTGGTGAACCTGGCCGGATTTGCGCTCCACTCTGCCAGAATCGCCGCCGCCTCTTCCGGTGCAACCACTGCGCTGATGGTCTCCTCCACAGGAAACCGTCCCGCTTCCAACATGCGGATCACCTCGCGGAAGTCCTCCGGCAGCGCGTTGCGACTGCCCAGGATGTCCAGCTCCTTCTGCACGAACAGCCGCGTCTCGTAGCTCACCGGCTCCTTCGCGTAGCCGATGTACACCACGCGCCCGGTGAACGCGACCTCTTCCACCGCGGCACGAAACGTCGCCGGCAAGCCGATCGCCTCGATCATCACGTCCGGCCCGGTTCCGGTGATCTCCACCAGCCGCGCGTGCAGGTCCTCGCTCTTGCTGTGGATCAGGTGCGACGCGCCCGCCTTGCGCGCCACCTCCAGCTTCGCGTCGTCCATGTCGATGGCGATCGTCCGCGCACCGCGAAACGCAGCCGCCGCAATCGCGCCCAGCCCAACGCCGCCGCAGCCGAAGACCGCAACCGTATCCTCCTTGGTGACGCGACCGCGAGCCACCGCGTGCGTGCCCACCGTCAACGGCTCCACCAGCGCCAGCTCCCGCAGCGTCAGGTTCGCGGTGTACAGCTTCTCGCGCGGCACGCGAATGTACTCGGTCATCGCGCCGTCGCGCTGCACGCCCATCGTCTGGTTGTGCTCGCACGCATTCACCCGACCGCGACGGCAGCTCGCGCACGCACCACAGCTTGTGTAGGGCGAAAGCGTCACCGCCGTTCCCGGCGCAAGCCCGCCGCCCTCCACCACCGTCGCCGCAACCTCGTGGCCCGGAACGCGCGGAAACGTCACCATCGCATTCGCACCGCGAAACGTCGTCAGGTCGGTGCCGCACATCCCCACCAGCGCGACGCGCAGCAGCACATCGTCCGCACCTGCCGCTGGAACCGGCCCCTCCACCACCCCGGCCACTCCCGCAGACTGCATCTGAAACGTCTTCATCGCGCCGCTCTTCACTGTTTGCTCCAAAGCCATCACACTCGCTAACTTTAGTGTTTACTTACTGGCATTTGAACCTACCGGCGCAGCTTCGCGCTTGTCAACTGCAACGCGATTACGGCGTCTTCTCGATCTCCTTCTTGCCGATCTTCTTGCCCACCACCTTCATCCCCGGCAGTTGCGACTCGTCCCAACCGCCGCCCAACGCCTCGATCAGCGCAACCGATGTAGTCATCCGATTCGTCCGCAACGCCACCAGCGCCTGCTGATCGCTCAGCAGCGTCAACTGCGCCGTCATCACGTTCACGTACGGATCGACGCCCGTGTCATAGCGGCTCTGTTCCAGGCCCGCAAACTCCTGCGCCGACTGCGCTGCAGCCTCCTGCTGTCCCAGCTGCGTCGTCAGAATCCGCTCCGCAACCAACTGGTCTTCCACGTTCTGCACCGCGGTCAACACCGTCTGCCGATACGTCGCCACATCCGCGTTGTAGATCGACACATACTGCCGCACCGTCGCGCGACGCAGACCGCCGTCGAAGACCGTCTCGCTTACCGTCGGACCCACCGACCAGAACTTGCTCCCCCAATCCAGCAGGTTGGCAAGCGCAGAGCTCTCAAACCCGCCGCTGGCGCTCAACGACACCGTCGGATAGTACGCCGCATACGCAACGCCGATCTCCGCATTCGCCGCCGCCA
>JAJZFE010000015.1 GCA_021798655.1 Acidobacteriota bacterium
GGGTTCGCGTCGAACGGGTATGGGCTGCACTCGCCGGGGGGCTACAGCCTGATGGCGTGTGCGCTGGCGGAGATGGTGTTGACGTTCTTCTTCCTGATGGTGATCCTGGGGTCGACGGACCAGCGGGCGGCGAAGGGGTTTGCGCCGCTGGCCATCGGGCTGTGCCTGACGCTGATTCACCTGGTGGGGATTCCGGTGACGAATCTCTCGGTGAACCCGGCGCGGTCGACGGGTCCGGCGCTGGTGGCTGGTGGCTGGGCTTTGGGGCAGTTGTGGCTGTTCTGGGTGGCTCCGCTGGTGGGCGCGGCGATTGCGGGCGTGTTCTACCAGGCGGTGCTGGCGGAGCGGGAGAAGCCGCCGGTGAGGGAGGAGCCGATTACGTACTCGGCAAAAGCGTAGAGGCTGCGGGTCTCTTTGCCGTCCTGGCGGGGAGCGAAATCGCCGCGAATGACAATGGGATGCGCTGGGTTCGGGGGCGCAGTTCCCACCGCTGGACATGGTAAAATTATGCTCAGGGAACTTCCCTTATGAGGCGGCGATTTCGTCTGCGCGCAGGGGCCTACGGGCCGGTGCGAAGACGCTAGAACCCACGCTGCCGGCCGGAGCTCGATTGTCAACGCAAAGCCCTCTCCCCGAAGCACAGGATCCTCTCGCTGCAAAGAACGCGGTTGCCGAAGGCGGTTCGTACACAGGCGAAAACATCACGATTCTGGAAGGGCTGGCGGCGGTGCGGCTGCGGCCGGCGATGTACATCGGCTCGACGGGCGACCAGGGGCTGCACCACCTGGTGTATGAGGTGGTGGACAACTCGGTGGACGAGGCGCTGGCGGGTCACGCGACGCGGATCGATGTGACGATCCACTCGGACAACTCGATCACGGTGGTCGATGACGGGCGCGGGATTCCGGTGGACAACAAGACGCTGCCGACGGGCGAGACGCTGCCTGCGGTGCAGGTGGTGCTGACGATGCTGCACGCGGGCGGCAAGTTCGACGCGTCGAACTACAAGGTGTCGGGCGGGCTGCACGGTGTGGGTGTGAGCTGCGTGAACGCGCTGAGCCAGGAGTTCGATGTCGAGATCTGGCGCGACGGATTTACGTGGACGATGGACTACAGCAAGGGCGACCCGATCAGCGAGCTGCGCAAGCTGGGCGCGACCAAGCGCCGCGGGACGAAGATTCACTTTCTGCCTGACAAGACGATCTTCACGGTGACGGAGTACAACTTCGACACGCTGGCCAACCGGCTGCGGCAGCTCGCGTTTTTGAACAAGGGCATCGAGATCACGCTGACCGACGAGCGGCAGCTGGACGCGAAGGGCGAGCCGAAGAGCCAGAACTACAAGTACACGGGCGGGATCGCAGAGTTCATCAAGCTGCTGAACAAGGGCAAGCAGGTGCTGCACGAGAAGCCGATCTACATGGAGACCGAGCAGGGCAACGTGGTGATGGAGATTGCGCTGCAGTACAACGACGCGTACTCGGAGACGGTGTTCAGCTTTGCGAACAACATCAACACGGTGGACGGCGGGACGCATCTTTCGGGCTTTCGGACGGCGCTGACGCGGACGATCAACGTAGCCGGGCAGCAGCTGGGGTTGTTCAAGGACGTGAAGGAGAACCTGAGCGGCGATGACGTGCGCGAGGGCCTGGTGGCGGTGGTGAGCGTGAAGCTGCCGCAGCCGCAGTTCGAAGGGCAGACGAAGGGCAAGCTGAACTCGGACATTGCGGGGCAGGTGCAGGCGTTTGTGAACGAGCGGCTGGGCGCGTTCCTGGAGCAGAATCCGCAGGTGGCGCGGCGGATTATCAACAAGGCGATCGAGGCTTCGCGGGCGCGCGAGGCGGCGCGGAAGGCGCGCGACCTGACGCGTCGCAAGGGTGCGCTGGATGGCGGCGGGCTGCCGGGCAAGCTGGCGGACTGCAGTGAGCGGCGGCCGGAGATGTGCGAGCTGTACCTGGTGGAGGGTGAGTCGGCCGGTGGGACGGCGAAGCAGGGCCGCGACCGGAAGTTCCAGGCGATTCTGCCGCTGAAGGGCAAGATCCTGAACGTGGAGAAGGCGCGCTACGACAAGATGCTGGGCCATGAAGAGATTCGCGCGATGATTACAGCGCTGGGCTGCGGCATCGGCAAGGACGACTTCGACATTGCAAAGCTGCGGTATGGAAAGCTGATCCTGATGACCGATGCCGATGTGGACGGATCGCACATCCGGACGCTGCTGCTGACGTTCTTCTTCCGGCACATGAAGGAGCTGATCGACCGCGGCAATGTGTACATCGCGCAGCCGCCGCTGTACCGCATCAAGAAGGGACGGTTCGAGCAGTACATCAAGGACGACCGCGAGTATGTGCAGGTGATGGTGAAGCGCGCGAGCGACGGGATGGTGATTCGCTATGGCGATGCGGGAGCGCGGCTGGAAGGCAAGGAGCTGACGCAGTACATGGCGGCGCTGAGCGAGTACCTGAGCTTCTTCGACAAGGTGAACAAGCGGCTGCGGAATGAAGAAGTGAGCGTGGCGTTTGCAGAGATCTTTGCGAGCGAGAAGAAGGACGCGGATCGTCGGGCCGAGGGCTTTGAGACGGACGCGAAGCTGAAGGTGCTGCGCGAGCGGCTGAAGGCGATGGAGCGGACGTACCAGTTCAAGTCGGTGTCGGAGGTGCTGTTCGATGAAGAGCACCGGACGTACTCGGTGAAGTTTGTGGACGCGCAGGGTGCGGAGCGGACGATCGACTGGAGCCTGGCGGTGAGCGCGGAGTCGCGGCAGCTGCTGCACAAGCAGGCGGCGATGGGTGCGACGCTGACGGGGCCGTTCCTGATCGAGTATGCGGCGAAGGGCGCGGCGGTGGTGGAGAAGACGGCCGTGGAGCAGACCGAAGAAGACCTGGAGAACACCGAAGAGGTGGAGCTGGAAGGCGCGGTGGATGTGGGCGTCGAAGTGGTTGCGAAGCCGGCGAAGAAGAACGCGAAGGTGTCGCACGATCCGGTGGAGAAGCGGTCGGCGCGCGAGGTGTTCGAGTACGTGATCGAGCAGGGCAAGAAGGCGTATGACGTGCAGCGCTACAAGGGGCTGGGCGAGATGACGTCGTCGCAGCTGTGGGAGACGACGATGGACCCGGCCCGCCGCACCCTGGTGCAGGTGAAGCTGGAGGACATCGCGGCAACCGAGGAGATCTTCACGACGCTGATGGGCGAGGACGTGGAGAGCCGGCGGAAGTTCATCGAAGACAACGCGCTGGATGTGAAGAACCTGGACATCTAAGGGCGGGTTGCTTTCAGAGGTCGCCGTGCTGAAGCCAGCACAACGTAGAGGCTCTGCGGGAGTGACAGACAAGAGCGCGTCGTCGTGAGTTGATCGAAGGCTACCTAGAGCGAGAGGCGCCTGCTGGAGAGGATGATGCCGTCCTCGTCGGAGTAGAGCCAGTGGCCGGGGGTGAAGGTGATGCCTCCGAAGCGGATGGGAAGGTCGAGCGTTCCGGTGCCGAGCTTGGCGCTGCGCATGGGGTTTGTGCCGAGGGCTTTGATGCCGAGGTTGAGGCTGCGGAGTCGGACGGAGTCGCGGACGGCGCCGAAGAGGACGAGGCCGGCCCAGGCGTTGCGGATGGCCTCTTCGGCGAGCATGTCGCCGGCGAGTGCGGTGGCGAGCGAGCCGCCGCCATCGACGACGAGGACGGCGCCGTCGCCGGGGGTGGAGACGAGATCGCGGATGAGAGCGTTGTCGTCGAGAGTCTGCGCGGTGCGGACGGGGCCGTAGAAGTGGCTTCGGCCACCGAACTGAAGGAACGGGACGGAGCAGGAGACGATCGATGCCTGATGACGATCCACCAGGTCAGCGGTTGCGAATTGCATGGTGGGTTTCCTTGATACGCGGGCCCGGCACAGCGGCCGGGGCGAGGTGAGCGTGCAAGGCCAAGGATGCCTGCGGCGGGATGAGTTTGACGCGAACGGGCGATGAAGATTCTTTCATGGGGTGAAGCGCCGGCGGGGCGGCGTTGAGGCGATGGCGGATGAAGTCATTTTCATGATTGCTTCAGCGGCGATTCATTCGACGGATCAGTAATAGGTCGCAGTTATGCGGATCCTTTTGCTGGAAGACGAACCGAAGGTTTCATCGCTGGTAAAGCGCGGGCTGGCGGCCGAGCGCTATGCCGTGGACGCGTCGGCGGACGGCCGCGAAGGGCTGGAGCTGGCCGAGGCCTATCCGTATGACCTGATCCTGCTGGACCTGATGCTGCCAAGCCTGTCGGGTGCGGAGGTGCTGCGGCTCATTCGGCGGACGAACCAGACGGTGCCGATCCTGGTGTTGACGGCGCGCGATTCGGTGGACGAGAAGGTGAAGCTGTTCGAGACCGGTGCGGACGACTACCTGACCAAGCCGTTTGCCTTTGCCGAGCTGCTGGTGCGCGTGAAGGCGCTGCTGCGGCGCGGGCCTGTGAACCGGTCGAGTACGTTGCGGATCGACGACCTGGAGCTGGACCGGTTGACGCAGCAGGCGAAGCGAGGGGGCAGAAGGATCGACCTGACGGCGAAGGAGTACTCGCTGCTGGAGTACCTGATGCAGAACCCGGACCGGGTGATATCGCGTAACATGATCATCGAACACGTGTGGGACCAGAGCTTCGACGGGATCACGAACATTGTGGACGTGTACGTGCGGCACCTGCGGAGCAAGATTGATGAAGGCTCGGAGCAGAAGCTGATTCGCACGGTGCGGGGGACGGGATACATGATTCGTTCGGATGGTGCGGTATGAATCACGGAGGGGGTCGCGAGTTTCGGATGTCGCTGCGTGCGCGTGCGACGTCGTGGTATGTGGGCCTGCTGGCGGTGGCGATGGTGGTGTTCAGCGTGGCGATCTATGTGGGCGTGCAGACGTACCTGAAGCTGTCGCTGCAGCGCGTGCTGAGCGGCACGGCGCATACGATTGCGGACGACTTCCTGGCGAAGCTGCCGACCAAGGGCGACAAGTGGGTGCTGGGCGAGTTGCGGGAGACCTATGCGTCGAGCCCGAGCGACCACTATGTGCGGGTCTCGATGGGCGATACGGTGCTGTATCAAACGGCGAACATGCGCGACCCTGAGGTGACGATCAACGCGATTAAGCTGCCGCAGTATGGCACGGCCGGGACGTTTCATCGCCAGGTGGTGGCGGGGCAGACGGTGCTGGTGTATGCGCTGCCGTACAAGGCCGCGGACGGCCGACAGATGAAGGTGGAGGCCGGCACGTCGCTGTATGCGATGCAGCAGACGACGCGGACGCTGGCGAAGATCCTGGTGGTGTCGACGATCCTGATCCTGATTCTGGCGGCGGTG
>JAJZFE010000147.1 GCA_021798655.1 Acidobacteriota bacterium
ACAGACGTCCCCGGTGAGACCACACGTCACTTCCTCTCGCCCGCCACCCGCGACGCCCATACGCTGATCACCGGGTGGATGCGGCAGGCAGGTCTCCAAACCCGCGTCGACGACGTCGGCAACCTCCGCGCCACCCGCCTTTCCGCCCTCAGCAACGCACACACGTTCGTCCTTTTCTCCCACATCGACACCGTAACCAATGCCGGCGCCTTCGACGGCCCGCTCGGCGTCCTCCTCGGCCTCGCGGCGATCGAACAACTCGGCGCCACCCCGCTGCCCTTCCACATCGAACTGATCGCATTCTCTGAAGAGGAGGGCATGCGCTTCGGCTTTCCTTTCCTCTCCTCGCTCGCCGCCACCGGCAAGCTCACCACAGACCACCTCGCCCGCACCGACTCCGACGGCATCTCCGTCGCCGAAGCCATCACCTCCTTCGGCCTTGACCCCGCGCGCATCCCCACCACCTGCCCTCTCGCCCCCAACACCTTCGCCGCCGTCGAGGTCCACATCGAGCAGGGTCCTGTCCTCGAGAAAAGTGACTCCGCCCTCGCCGTCGTCTCAGCCATCGTCGGCCAGTCGCGGCTTCAACTCACCTTCCGGGGCCAGGCCAACCACGCCGGCACCACCCCCATGTCCCTGCGCAGCGACGCCCTCGCCGCTGCCGCCCAATGGATCGTCGACGTCGAGCACTACGCCGCCAACTACACCCAACTCGTCGCCACCGTCGGCCGCATCACCACGTTGCCGGGAGCCATCAACATCGTCCCCGGCACCGTCCACGCAACGCTCGACGTCCGCCATCCCAAAGACGAGTCGCGCCACGCCGCCATCGCCCACCTGCTCGCCAAGGCCGAGGCCGCCGGTGCTCTCCGCGGTGTCCAGGTCCACGCCGCCGTCCAGTCCGAGCAGCACGCCGTCCCCATGGACCGCAACCTCACCCACCACCTTCACCAGGCCGCAGCCCGAGCCGGCTACGACGCCGAACCCATCTTCTCCGGCGCCGGCCACGACGCCATGATTCTCGCCGCCGCCGTCCCCACCACCATGCTCTTTCTCCGCACCCCCGGCGGCCTCTCCCACCATCCCGACGAAAACGTCCGCCCCGAAGACGTCGAGGCCGCCCTCACCACCGTCCTCAACCTCCTGCTCCATCTCCACCCGCACCCCGGTACAAACCAGCAGCGCTAGCCTCAGCCCCGCACTCCGCCCTTGCTTCTCTACTCCTTACTCCTTACTCTCTACTCACTGACCTATGCACAACCTCGGCCAAACGCGCAGCGCCAACCGTCGCGACCATCTCCTGCACACGCCGGACGCCTTCGTCCGCACGCCTCTCCCCGGGCTCACCGGTGGCCTCGCCATCGTCCACATCGCACCCCATCTCGGTGCAGCCTTCACCATGATGACCCTGGAGTTCGCACCGAAGGGCACGCTCATCCAAAGCGCTACCCAGCGCTTCCTCTATGTCCTCGAAGGGGAACTCCACCTCCACGAGCCCGGCAAAGCCATCCCGCACACCCTCACTCCCGGCGGCTATGCATACTTCCCCACCGGCTATCCTCACACCCTCACGGCTCTCGCACCCTCCCGCGTCGTGGTCATCGACAAGCCCTTCCTCCCGCTCGATCCCCTGTACCTTAACGACCCTGCCGCCAGCCCTGACCCATGGTTCCTCCTGGGCCGAGAGCCGGAGGTTGCCCCACTCCCCCTCAACGACGACCCCGGCCTCCAGGTCCGTCACCTCCTGCCCGACTCCCACGTCTTCGACTTCGCCATCAACACCCTCGCCTACGACCCCGGCGCATCCCTCTCGCAGGTCGAGATCCACCACATGGAGCACGGCCTTCTCATGCTCGAAGGCGGAGGCATCTACAGGCTTGGGGAAAGCTGGTACCCCACCTCCGCAGGCGACGTCATCTGGATGGCCCCCTTCTGTCCCCAGTGGTTCGGCGCTATCGGCAAGAACCCTGCAAAATACCTCATCTACAAAGACTTCAACCGCCACACCCTAGGCTAGTTACACTCGTCCTTGCTCCTATCCTTGCTCTTTCCCTTGCCCTTGCCCTTGCCTTTGCTTTTGCCTCTGCTTTTGCCTCTGCTTTTGCGTCTGCTTTTGCGTCTGCTTTTGCCTTTGCTCTTGCCTTTGCCTTTGCCTTTGCCTTTTTGGTTGTCATCCCGCAGGGATCTGCTTCTTCTTTTGCCTTTGCTGTTGTAGTTGCTGTTGCTCGTTCTTCGCCATCATCCTGAGGCGAAGCGAAGGACCCTACACTTGCATTTGTTGTTGCCCTTGCCTTTAGCTAGAAGCCAGAAGCTAGCATCCAGAAGCGCTTTCCCACCACCCGAGCCCCCATGACGACCCTCCACATCAACACCACCCGCCTCCTCCGCGAGCTCCACCACCTCGCCACCCTCACCGACTGCCCACCCACCACCGACGCAACCCTTCCCACGCCCACCACCGCCGTCACCCGCATCGTCTTCACCCCCCGCGACCTCGAAGCCCGCGCCTACATCAAGTCCCTTGCTGAATCTGCCGGATTCACTGTGCGTACAGACGCCATCGGCAACACATTCCTCCGCTTCCCCGGCTCCTCCCCCACCCTCCCCGCCATCGGCACCGGCTCCCACACCGACGCCATCCCCCACGCCGGCATGTACGACGGCACCGTCGGAGTCCTCGGCGGCCTCGAAGCCATGCGCTCCCTCAAAGAATCCGGCTTCCAACCCCACCGCTCCATCGAAACCCTCATATTCACCAGCGAGGAGCCCACCCGCTTCGGCATCGGCTGCATCGGCTCGCGCCTCCTTGGCGGCGTCATCGATCCCGCCACCGCCGACGCCCTCCCCGACCGCCTCCCCGAAGCCGACCCACAGGCCCCCACCGGCCTCACCCTCCACGACGTCCGCACCGCCGCCGGCTTCACCGGCTCACTCTCGACCGTCCCCCTCCCACCCAACTACTACCACGCCTGGGTTGAGCTCCACATCGAGCAGGGCCCACTTCTCGAACGCGAAGGGATTTCCCTCGGAATCGTCACCAACATCGCCGCCCCTGCCAGCTACCGCTACGAGATCACCGGCTTCGGCGGCCACGCCGGGGCCCTCCTCATGCCCGACCGCCGCGACGCCCTCTGCGCCGCCGCCGAACTCATCCTCTCCGTCGAACGCCACACCCTCGCCGCCAACGCGGCCTCCGGCACCGCAGATTCGGTCGCCACCGTCGGTACGGTCGCCGTCCACCCCGGCGCCGTCAACTCCGTCCCCTCCCGCGTCACCCTCATGCTCGACATACGCGACACCGACGTCACCCGCCGCGACACCATCATGGCCGCCCTCCACGCCGATATTCGAGCCATCGAAACCCGCCGCCACATCACCATCACCGAGCAGCAGATCAACGCCGACATCCCCGCCGTCAGCGATCCCCATATCGTCGCCACCCTCGAAGCCATCTGCCAGTCTGATTCCGTCTCCTACAAGAAAATGGTCTCCCGCGCCTACCACGACTCCAGTTTCATCGCCCGCGTCGCTCCCATTGCGATGCTCTTCATTCCCTGCCGCGCCGGCGTCTCTCACCGCCCCGACGAGTACTCTACCCCCGAATCCATAGCCCTCGGCACCCGCATCCTGGCCCTCACCCTCTCCAAACTCGCCAACGAGTAGCACCCAACCTAGCCGTAAAGTCGCTCTACAGCTACACTACTCACACCAGCCAGTCCGTAAACCGCAACGTACGATTCACGCTACACCCTCGAACCTGTACCCTCTGCCTTATGATCCAATCCCTGAATCCGGCCACAGGAAAGCTGCTCCGCAGCTTTGACCCGCTCACACCCGAAGCTCTCAACGCCAAGCTCGCCCTGGCCGCCAGCGCCGCCAGAACCTACCCCAACGAGTCGCTCGACCAGCGCATCTTCTGGATGCGCCGCCTCGCCGCGCTGCTCGACGCCGACCTCGAAGAGCTCGCCGCCACCATGACCGCCGAGATGGGCAAGACCCTCGCCTCCGCGCGCGCCGAAGTCGCCAAGTGCGCCTCCGTCTGCCGCTACTACGCCGAGCACGCCGCCCGCATCCTCACCCCCGAGCCTATCGCCACCGAGCACGCCGAGGCCTACGTCCGCTACGACCCCCTCGGCGTCATCCTCGCCGTCATGCCCTGGAACTTCCCCCTCTGGCAGGTCTTCCGCTTCGCCGCCCCCGCGCTCATGGCGGGCAACGTCGGCCTCCTCAAGCACGCCTCCAACGTTCCTCAGTGCGCCCTCGCCATCGAAGCCCTCATCCGCCGCGCCGGCTTCCCCCGCGGCACCTTCCAGACCCTCCTCATAGAATCCCGCCAGGTCGAAGGCCTGCTTTCCGACGACCGTGTAGCCGCCGTCACCGTCACCGGTTCCGAGGCCGCCGGCCGAGCCATCGCAGCGCAGGCCGGCTGGCTCATCAAGAAGACCGTGCTCGAGCTCGGCGGCTCTGACCCCTTCATCGTCCTTCCTTCCGCTGACCTCGACGCGGCCATCTCCAACGCCATCAAGGCACGCTGCATCAACAACGGCCAAAGTTGCATCGCCGCCAAGCGCTTCCTCGTCCACGAGACCATCTACCCCGAGTTCGAGAAGCGATTCGTCGCCGGCATGGCCGCCCTCCGCATCGGTGACCCCACCCTCGACACCACCGACATCGGCCCCCTTGCCACAGCTCAGATCGTCGACGAACTCCTCGAGCAGGTCACCCGCGCCCGCGAATCCGGAGGACGCGTCCTCACCGGCGGCTCTCGTGCTGTCAACGTCGAGGGCGGCAAATACGGAAACTACTTCCAGCCCACCGTCATCGCTGGCATCATGCGCAATGCTCCCATCTGTCAGGAAGAGATCTTCGGCCCTGTCGCTCTACTCTTTCGCATCGGCTCACTCAGCGAGGCCATCGCACTGGCCAACGACACACCCTTCGGCCTCGCCGCCAGCGCCTGGACCACCGACGACGCCGAGCAGCATCGCCTCGCCGCCGAACTTCAGTGCGGCGCCGTCTTCTTCAATACTCCCGTCGCCAGCGACCCGCGCCTTCCCTTCGGTGGCGTCAAACGCTCTGGCTACGGCCGCGAACTCTCCACCGCCGGCATGCGCGAGTTCCTCAACGCCAAGACCGTCGTCGTCGCCGGTCCGCTCCGCGAAACTCAACCATCGCTCTTTGATCCACCCACCTCCCAACCCCATAGCGACAAGCCCAGCGAGTTTCAACAGATCGCCGATCAGTTGCGCAAATTCGAGCCTCGCAAGGCCTCCATCCCAGCCTCCGAGTCGCTCACCCCCGAGAACCG
>JAJZFE010000157.1 GCA_021798655.1 Acidobacteriota bacterium
GGCATCAGGAGATTGGCGAAGTGCGGAGAGTCCACAGGCTGCCCCCGGAGTGATGGAATGAGGAAGAGCAGGGTAGCTGCAGCCACGAGGATGTTGCGCAGTTGGTTGCGCCGGGGGGTGCTGGTTTGAATTTCGTACACTGTCGACCTCAGCCCGTATGATGGTTCGGGAACATGCCCTGCTGATTTGCGAAACGATTCTTTACGCGTTTTACTGCAGTGGGAAGGTTATATCAGAGTATGCCGGGGTCGCACGCAGATGGTTAGGGAGTCAAAAAAAATAGTTCGTTGCAGCGTGGTTGTGTTGCTGCAAGTGGCACTTTGTCTGGATGTGTTGGGACAAGCGCATAGTGCGCCCAGTGCGCCGCCCGCCGGAGCGCGGTCGCGGGCCTGCAAGAACCGCACCGTGCCGCAGTTGACCGACATTACCAGTGCCAGCGGAATCCGTTTCAACCACGTGGCTGCACCGGAGAAGAAGTACATTGTCGAGTCGATGAGCGGCGGCGTACTGGTGGTGGACTATGATCGCGACGGCTGGCCGGACATCTACTTTACCAATGCGCCCACGGTGGAGATGGCTCTGAAAGGGGAGAAGGCCAAAGGATCTCTGTTTCATAATAACCACGATGGAACCTTTACCGATGTGACCGAGAAGGCGGGGATTGGGTCCCCGTGTTTTGCGATGGGCGGTGCGGTGGGGGACTATAACAACGATGGCTGGCCCGACCTGTATATCACCTGCCTGGGTGGAAACGTTCTGTACCGGAATAACGGCAATGGCACGTTTACCGATGTGACCAAGCAGGCGGGAGTGGCGGATGGTCGCTGGTCGACGGGTGCGGCGTTTGGGGACTTTGACGGCGATGGCTTTGTCGATCTGATGGTGAGCAATTACGTCGACTTCAAGCTGAACGATCTGCCGGGCTTTGGAAAAAGCCCTACGTGCAAGTTTCGGGGGATCGATGTTCAGTGCGGTCCGCGCGGGCTGAAAGGAGCTGGGGACAGCTTGTTCCACAACAACGGCGACGGCACCTTTACGGACATCTCCAAGGCTGCGGGGGTGGACGATCCTGCGGGCTACTATGGGCTGGGAGTAGTGTGGTCGGATTTTGGCAACAGCGGACGCCCGGATATTTATGTCGCGGACGATTCCACCCCCAACTATTTGTACCGGAATATGGGGAAGGGCAAGTTCAACGAGATTGGGTTGGAGTCTGGGACAGCGGTGAGCGGCGATGGCTCGGAGCAGGGCTCGATGGGGGTGGCGGTGGCGGACTATAACCACACCGGGCGGTTCTCCATCTATGTGACGAACTTTGCCGATGAGTTCAACACGCTGTACCGGAACGATGGCTCGTACAGCTTTACCGATGTATCGTACGACGCGGGGGTGGCAGTGGCTTCGCTGCCGTATGTGAAATGGGGTACGACCTTTGCGGATCTTGACAACGATGGGTGGCCTGACCTCTTTTCAGTGAATGGGCATGTGTATCCGCAGGTGGATACGACGCCGTCGGGTGCGCGGTATCGCGAAGTGGCGAACCTGCTGATGAACGACCATGACGGCACGTTTTGCGATGCCGGGAATCTGGCGGGTGCCGCCATTCGTGAGCCGCGGGTGAGTCGCGGGCTGGCAGCGGTGGATCTGGATAACGACGGCAACATCGATCTGGTGGTGGAGAATCTGGATGGATCACCGACGATTCTGCACAATCAGGGAATTCCGGGAACCCATTGGGTGACGCTGGAGCTGGCCGGCACGAAGAGTAACCGTCTGGCTCTCGGGGCCCGGGTGACGATTACGGCTGGCGGCGTGACGCAGATGGACGAGGTTCGGAGCGGGGGCAGTTATCTCTCCCAGAGCGATCTGCGGATACATTTTGGTCTGGGGAAGGCTGAGAAGGTCGACTCGGTAGAGGTTCGGTGGCCTTCTGGTCACGTCGATACGCTGCACGACCTTCGGTCTGACCACTTTTATTCGGTACTGGAAGGCAGCGGATTAGTGGTACCAGCTTCGATCGCTCCGACCGGAAAGTAGCGAGCGCTGGCGTCTGCCAGACGACACTGCTGTGTCAACAGAAATGATTCTGTAGAGGCGTTTTCCAGAAATTTTCTGCAAAGAGTAATTGACAAAGCGATAGCCGACAGCGCCTAATGGCAAGTCAGCAATTCAAACAAGACAATTAGCGGTGCTTAGCACTGGTATGCAGCTAATTGGCGGAGGAGCTCTTTTCTTTCGTCAATGAAGCAAAGAACGAATGCTGACGCAGAAACGATTCTCAAACTATTGATGGATTTTCGAGCATTACTTTAGGAGGATTATGAAACGACTATGTTCCTGGATTGCGTTTGTTGCGGTCATGATTGGTGTGCTCAGCGCACCAGTTTTGGCACAACGCACAACCGGCGTGGTGATTGGTCAGGTAACCGACCCATCCGGCGCGGCTGTGACTACGGCAACCGTGACTCTGACCAGCAATGCTACCGGTCTCGACCGCGTGGTGACGACCAACAGCTCCGGCGAGTATCGTTTCGACGATATCTCGAACGGCACCTATAAACTACAGGTAACCGGACCGACGTTTCGCAAGTTTGTTGCGAGCGGCGTTGTAGTAGACGTTGCATCCACCACGCGTGTGGATGCCAAACTGGCTTTGGGTAACGTCTCCGAGGTCGTCGAGGTTTCGGCGGCTGCGATTCAGGTGGAGACGGAAGGCGGTGCACTGGGTTCGGTTGTAGACGGCACCCAGGTTAAGGAACTACCGCTGAACGGTCGCAGCTTTGTGGAACTGACGCAGATGTCGCCTGGTATCTCTGGCGCCAACAACTTCGACAGCAAAAACAAGGGCCTGCAGGGTGGCGTGGACTTCTCGGTCAACGGCAACCCGACCACCAATAACCTGTTTATGGTGGATGGCGCCAACGACAACGACGTAGGTTCCAACCGCACGATTCTGATCTATCCCTCGATCGAGGCGATTGCCGAGTTCAAGATGCTGACCAACAGCTACGGACCAGAGTACGGTCAGGCTTCAGGTGCAGTCATCACGATCGTGACCCGCAGCGGTTCGAACACATTGCATGGCAGCGTGTTCTACAGCGGACGTAACGATGCTCTGGCCGCGTACACGTACTTTGCCCGTCGCAATGCTGGCACCGGACAGCCGCTGAATGGCAAGGACAAACTGCGCCGCAACGACTGGGGCTACTCACTGGGCGGTCCGATCAAGAAGGATAAGCTGTTTTTCTTCGGCAACGAAGAGTGGACACATGAAATTCACGGCGTATCGCAGGCTTCGTGCGTTGCCACGGCGGCTGAAATCGCTGGCGACTTTTCGACTCCTTCTTGCGGCGCGGCTCTGCCTACGTTCTCGCCTGCGTTGCAAAAGGCGGGTAATCCCCACGCACTGGCAACGATTGATCCTGCAGGAGCATTGCTTGCACAGTACTTCCCGCTGCCCAACAAGGCAGTACCCGTCAACGGCAACAACTGGTCGGAGTCTCTGCCAAGCGGCACGAACTATCGTCAAGAGAATGGCCGTATCGACTACAACCTGAACAAGCACAACACCCTGATGGCCCGCTATACGCAGGACACCTGGGTCAGCCCGTCGTACAACGGCAACCAGTACTGGGGCGATTCACCGTTCCCGGTCATCAACGCCAACTGGTCGCAGCCTTCGAAGATGGCGATCGGACGCTGGACCAGCACCATCAGCGACACGCTGGTGAACGACGTTGAATTTGCCTACTCGAATAACCGCATCAACATCACCCCGGGTGGAACCAATGCTGGTCTGTTGAACCAGATGGCAGCGGCGATCCCGACACTCTATCCGCTAACTCTGAAGAACGCCAAGGCTTCTACCCCCACCGTCTGGGCTGGGCTTGGAGCTTACGGCGTCTACAACAACATCTGGTCGATTGCGCCGTGGAACAACACTCTGGATCTGTACACCTACCGCGACGATGTTTCGAAGGTTGCCGGACATCACGCCATCAAGGCCGGTGCGTTTCTGGGCATCAATGGTAAGAACGAGGATGCAAGTGCAGCCAGTACGGAACGGCCTACCTTCCTTACCTTCGACTCTTCTGTCGATCAGAGTAAGGGTGGCGTGGTTACGGGTAACAACCTGGCCAACGTGTTGATTCCGAACAATCCGTTCCTTCTGGCGGAGAACTCCACCAACGTACGTGCGCAGCTTCGCTGGAAAGACATTGAATTCTATGCAGGCGATATCTGGAAGGTTTCTCCCCGGATCTCTCTGAGCTACGGAGTTCGGTACTCGTTCCTGCGCAATCCTGTGCAGCCGAACAACCTGCTGACCAGCTTCCAGCCCCAGTTGTACGACAAGACCAAGCCAGCCAGCGATGCCTGTAATGGTCTGTGGACGGCACCGGGCAAGGATCCTTGCGGCGATGCGAACAAGCAGTTTGGCACTCACTTCAGCTCGGGTGTACCCGGTCCGAACAACTCGCTGGTCAACAACAACAACCACTTGATTGCACCGCGTGTTGGCGTGGCGTGGGATGTGCGTGGCGATGGCAAAACGGCACTTCGTCTTGGAGTCGGCCAGTTCTTCCAGCGCGAACGTGTCTCTCGCTACACCCTGGTCGCGAATGCTCCATTCTCCATCACTGCCTCGGGTATCTCTCGCTCATTGGGCGGAGCAACTCCGGCTACGTTGTCGGGTGGCGCTGCATCTCCCACGGGCGGTATGGATCCACGAGGGATTCTGCCGAACACCATTCAGTGGAACGTAACCGTTGAGCAGGAGTTGGCGAACAACACCGTATTGCAGATGAGCTATGTCGGCAATCGGGGTATTCACCTTACTTCGAGCTACGACGTCAACAGCATTGCACCTTCAAACTGGCTGGCGGCGTCGTTCGTCTCCGGTGGCGCACAGAACGCATTGCGGCCGTACAGCAACTTCGGCTCGCTGGCGTACTGGTCGCACAACGGCGATTCCAGTTACTCGGCACTGCAGACCCTATTCCGCACACAGATCCGGTCTTTCCGGTTCCAGGCTGCCTATACGTGGTCGCACGATATCTCCGATATCGCGACGGACGATTCCAGCGGCGGAACGGGAGCGCAGAGCTTCACTTACTTCACCAACCCTCGGCTTGATCGCGGTAACTCTAACACCAACCGTCCCGACGTCTTTGTGGCGAACGGAACGTACCTGGCACCGAAGTTGGAGAGCCACGGTATGTTGACACGCAATGTTCTGGGCGGATGGGAACTGACCGGCATCACGCAGGCCGAGTCGGGCAACTCGTTCACGATCTTCC
>JAJZFE010000237.1 GCA_021798655.1 Acidobacteriota bacterium
GACGGCGGGACGCTTGGCGAGGAAGGCGGTGACGCCTTCGTGCTTGTCGGCGGTGGCGCAGAGGCGACCGAAGATTTCGGCTTCGGCGTGAAGAGCCTCGGAGAGAGGATGGCCTTCGCCGCGGTGGACGGCCTCGAGGACGCCGGCAACGGCGAGTGGCGCCATGGAGGCGATGGTTTCGGCCAGGGCGCGGGCGCGGGGCAGGAGTTCGGCGGCGGGGACGAGCTCGTCGACCAGACCGAGACGGAAGGCTTCGGTGGCGTCGACAAACTGCGCAGAGAGCATGATGCGGAGGGCGGCGCTGCGGCCGATGAGCCGGGTAAGACGCTGGGTTCCGCCGTAGCCGGGGATGAGGCCGAGCTTGACCTCGGGGAAGCCGAGACGGGCCTTGTCGCTGGCGATGCGGAGGGTGCAGGCGAGAGCGAGTTCGCAGCCGCCACCGAGGGCGACGCCGTTGACGGCGGCGATGACGGGCTTGCCGGCGCGCTCGAGGTGGGATTCGATGAGGGCGAGGACCTGGTGACCGCGCTCGGCGTTGGCACGGCCGGAGACGGCGTCGGTTTCGGCCAGGGCGCGGATGTCGGCGCCGGCGGCGAAGGCGCGATCGCCGGAGCCGGTGAGCAGGACGACGCGAATGGCGGGGTCGGCAGCGAGGGTGGTGAAGAGGTGCTCAAGCTCGTCGAACATGATGCTATTGAGCGCGTGGAGAACCTCGGGGCGGTCGAGGGTGATGGTGGCGATGGCGCCGTCGAGGGTGCAGTGGAGCGTGGTGAGGGCCTTGGGATCGATCATTGGGGTTGCGTCCTTTGAGGGTGGCCAAGGTTGTGCATCGTTTTCATGATGGCCACAAATTACGGTAAAAGAAGCGGGGGGAATGTTGGCACCGCTGCCAACGCTAACAGATAATCAACCTAGCCATTATCCGCCGATACGACGCTTCGGTGGGATGGAGAGTGTGCGGTATTGGTGATTCCGGGGAGTTTGCCGGGAGTTATCGGCACTTAGCACTCGCTCTATGGAGAGATCGAAACTTTTTCGCCCGTTGAACCATCCATAGATGTAACGATTCCCAATGACGGGCAGTTGCGCGTCCTACATACGACACATTGAAGAGGATTAAGGAATGGCTCTGGAAGATAGCCGGGATATACGACCGCACGGTGAAGATCGGGGCCAGTCGTCGGAGACGCAAGGCAGAAACATGGGCTCGACGGCAGGGTCAACGGTGATCGTGGAGGAGAAGAAGTCGCACGGGATGCTGTGGGCCATCCTGATTGCGGGGGCGCTGCTGGCGGTGTTCCTGGTGTATACCTTCACCAAGCCCACGGCTGGAGGCGGGGCTGCTGCGGGCGGACCGGGCCGTGGGCAGAACGGACCAGCGGCGATTACGGTGGGCAAGTCGACCACGGGCAATATCAACATGTACGTGGATGCGCTGGGTACGGTGACGCCGATTACGACGATCACGCTCTACAGCCAGATTACGGGCATCGTGATGTCGGTGCACTATCGCGAGGGGCAGATTGTGCGCGCAGGCGATCCGCTGGTGGACATCGATCCGAGGCCATATCAGGCGACGCTGACGCAGGCCGAGGGGCAACTGCTGCACGACCAGGGCGTGCTGGCCCAGGCGCAGATGGACCTGACGCGCTACCAGACGGCGTATGCACGGAACGCGATTGCGAAACAGATTCTCGACGACCAGGAGAAGGCCGTCATCCAGGACCAGGGCACGGTACAGGCAGACCAGGGCACGGTGAACTACGACAAGGTGGAGCTTGAGTACTGCCATATTGTTTCGCCGATCAATGGGCGCGTGGGGTTGCGGCTGGTGGATCCGGGCAACACGGTGTTCTCGGGCAGCAGTTCGACGCTGGTGGTGATTACACAGTTGCAGCCGATCACCGTGGTGTTCGATGTTGCGGAGGACAGCCTGCCGCAGGTGCAGACAGAACTGAAGCACGACGAGGCGATGCGGGTGGATGCGTTCGATCGCGCCAACGAAGCGATCATCGCAACGGGCAAGCTCACGTCGCTGGATAACGAGATCGACACGACGACGGGCACGGTGAAATTTCGCGCGAATTTTCCGAACCAGAAGCTCGAGTTGTTTCCGAATCAGTTTGTGAATGCGCGACTGATGGTGCGAACGCTCGACAATGCCACGCTGGCTCCGACGGCGGCGGTGCAGTACAACGGGACGGCAGCGTTTGTGTATATCGTGAACGCGAATAACACGGTAAAGGTGCAACCGGTGACGGTGGTGACGAGCAATGACAACGTGACCGCGGTGACCGGCGTGAATCCGGGCGTAACGCTTGCGACCAGCGGATTTGACCGGCTGGAGGATGGCGCGTCCGTGCAGGTGCATGGGGGCAAGCCCAAGGCAAGCGGAACGATGGGCGGTAGCACAGCCCCATGAGCCCTTCGCGCCCATTTATTCTCCGTCCGGTTGCGACGGCACTGCTGATGGCAGCGGTGTTTCTCGCGGGTCTTGTGGCATGGACGCAGTTGCCGGTGTCGGCGCTGCCGGAGGTGGACTACCCGACGATCCAGGTGGTGACGTTCTATCCGGGTGCGAGTCCGGATGTGGTGGCGTCGGCGGTGACCGCGCCGCTGGAGCGGCAGTTTGGCCAGGTGGCGGGGCTGAGCCAGATGACGTCGACGAGTTCGGGCGGGTCGTCGATCATCGTGATGCAGTTCCAACTGAGCCTGGATATCGACGTGGCTGAGGAAGAGGTGCAGGCGGCGATCAATGCGGCGCAGAGCTATCTGCCTGCGGACTTGCCGGCGCCGCCGATCTACAGCAAATCGAATCCCGCCGATGCACCGGTGTTGACACTGGCGCTGACTTCGACGGAGATGCCGCTGTCGAAGGTGGAGGACCTGGCGGATACGCAACTGTCGCCGAAGATTTCGCAGGTGTCGGGCGTGGGGTTGGTGAGCATCTCCGGTGGAGAGAAGCCGGCGGTGCGCATCCAGGCGAATCCGACGGCGCTGGCGAACTATGGGATCAACATGGAAGACCTGCGCAATGCACTGGTCGCCAACAGCCTGGATGCGGCGAAGGGTAACTTCGATGGGCCATCGCAGGATTACACGATCAACTCCAACGACCAACTGCTGACGAGCAGCGATTACAAATCGGTAGTGGTGGCCTATCGAAATGGCGCGCCGGTGATGCTTACCAATGTCGCGCGGGTGGTGGATGGAGTCGAGAATAACAAGCTGGCCGCATGGAACGATACGACGCCCGCGGTGATTCTGAATATTCAGCGGCAGCCGGGAGCGAACACGATCCAGGTGGTGGACAACATTGAGAAGCTGTTGCCGAAACTGGAGTCGACGCTACCGAAGTCGGTGCATGTGGAGATCGTTACCGACCGCACGACGGACATCCGCGCGTCGGTAAAGGACGTTGAGTTCGAACTGATGCTGGTCATCGCGCTGGTCATCATGGTGATCTTCCTGTTCCTGCGCAGCCTGTTGGCGACGATCATTCCGGCTGCGGCGGTGCCACTGTCGCTGGTGGGTACGCTCTGCGTGATGTACCTGGCTGGCTACAGCCTGAATAATTTAACGATGATGGCGCTGACGATCTCCACGGGCTTTGTGGTGGACGACGCGATCGTGATGATCGAGAATATTTCGCGCTACATCGAAGAGGGCATGGCCCCGATGGAGGCTGCGCTGATTGGCGCGGAGCAGATCGGGTTTACGATTCTGTCGCTCACTGTATCGCTGATCGCAGTGCTGATACCACTGCTGTTCATGGGCGATGTCGCGGGACGGCTGTTCCGCCAGTTCGCGGTGACGCTGGCGGTAACGATCATCCTCTCGGCGTTCGTGTCGTTGACGCTGACTCCGATGATGTCGGCGCGCATTCTGAAGTACAAACCAGAGAGCCAGCAGGGCTGGTTCTACAGGAAGTCGGAAAAAGTATTCGAGGACATCATTGCGTTCTATGGACGCACGCTGCGCTGGGTGCTGCGCTACCAGACGATTACGCTGCTGGTGGCCGTGGCGACGCTGGTGCTGACCGTGCTGCTGTACATGACGATTCCGAAGGGCTTCTTTCCGACGCAGGATACGGGCATCATCCAAGGCATCACGCAGGCCTCGCCTTCGATCTCGTTCCCGGCGATGGAGGAGAGCCAGCAGGCGATTGCGAAGGTGCTGCTGGCCGATCCAGCGGTGCAGGGCATCTCGTCGTTCATTGGAGCGGACGGAACGAATACGACGCTCAACAGCGGACGCATTCAGATTGATCTGAAGCCATTGGAGGACCGGAAGATCTCTGCGACCGAGGTCATCGACAGGCTGGCACCGAAGCTGGAGAAGGTGCCAGGGATCAAGCTGTACATGCAGCCGGTGCAGGACCTGACGGTGGACGACATGGTGAGCCGCACCGAGTATCAGTACACGCTGGAGGACCCAAACCAGGCAGAACTGAACGCGACGGCGCGAAAGCTGGTCGCGAGATTGAAGACGCTGCCGGAGTTGGCCGATGTGGTGACGGACCAGCAGCTGGGCGCGGCTGCGGAAGAGGTGGAGATCGATCGCGCGACAGCATCGCGGTTTGGAGTGACGCCGTCGACGATCGACAATACGCTGTACGATGCGTTTGGACAGCGGCAGATCAATACAACGTTTACGCAACTGAACCAGTACCACGTGATTCTGGAGACCGATCCGAAGTTTCAACTGGACCCGCAAAAATTAAATGACATTTATGTGCAGGCGACGACGACGGGAACGGTGCCAGCGACGGCGACGAATACGGCAGGATCATCGTCGGGCGCTGGAGCTGCTGCGGCAGGACCGACGAGGTCACTGCTGACGGCGACGGCGACGAACGGAGTCTCGGCGGCAACGGCGGCGACTTCCGCACTGTCGTCGGGCAATACGGGAGTGACGCTGGCGACGTCGAGCGTGAGTCGGAGTTCGGCGCTGTCGGGTGCGTCGACGACAGGGACAAATCAAACGACACTTTCAAGTGTGAGTACGAGCACAGGAACGTCTTCCAGTGCGACGACGTCACTGAGCGGAACGTCGCGGACGAGTTCATCAAGCAGCGGCGCTTCGGGTAATGGCGGTGGTGGTGGTGGCGGCGGATCGGGCAGTTCCAGCAGCACTGGTCCGCTATCAACACCGGTTCCGTTGAGTGCATTTACAAACTTTGTGCCGACGAGTGAATCGCTCTCGATCAATCACATGGGCCAGTTCCCTGCCGTGACGATCTCGTTCAATTTGAATACCGGGTATTCGCTGGGAGAGGCACTGGCGGCG
>JAJZFE010000011.1 GCA_021798655.1 Acidobacteriota bacterium
ACCGCCAGCATCAGCACCAGCTCCGACTTCGCCTCCAGTCGATCGAGCAGCGTACTCGTCTCTCCATTCTCCCATCCCACCGCTGGCGTAGGCCGCGCCAGGTCCGCATGGATCGTCTGAATCGACAACCTGCTCCTGCGGCTCATCCGGAACAGGCTCTCGGCCGCAGCCGCATCGCGTTCCAGCGCCACCACCTGCGCTCCGTGGCTTGCGGCCAGGGCGCTGAACACGCCAGTATTCGCGCCGATATCCAACACCCGCGCGGGCTTCAAATCCTCCACCACGTTTTGCACCCACTCCAGCTTCTGCGCGCTCTCCTTCGCCGTGTAGTGCTTCATCGTCGCCGTATAGTTGTCCCACTCGGACCCCACCGCCTCCGGCATCGCGCGCCGCGTGCGCGTGCGCAGATCGGCCATCGTGCGCTTCAGCAAATAAATTGCCAGCTCCGGCGACTTGTGCGGAGCAGCCGCCGGAGCAGCGCTCGTCTCCCCATCCTTCTTGTCCAGCCGCGCCGCCAGGGTCACCGGCCAGAACGCCGCGGGCGAAAGCCGTTGCCGCCAGTTCAGCATCTTGTACAACTCCGCGGGCTCATAGCCATCGCGCTTGAACATCGCCAGCTCCAGCGGCCAGCTCAGCATCCGGTTCATCAGCAGCGGCAGCAGAAACGTCCGCACATACTGCCCATACGCCAGCCAGATATGCGACGCATAGTTCTTTGGTGCCGGGTCCCACGGCTCAAACGACAGCACATCCACCAGCACCGGCCGCGACCCCACAAACAGAATATTCAGCGGCGTCGCGTCCTTCAGCACCCAGCCTTCGCTCAGCGCCTCCGCGCACAGCGCCAGCGTCAACTGCGCCGCCGCCAGCCACTGCGACGGCGTCCACTCCCACGAATACGTCGGCACCGGCACCTTCGGATGCAGCAACTGCAACCCTGCCGGCGTGTTCCGGATCGTAATCGCCACCATGTCGCCTCGGTCCTGCAGGCGGCTGCAAAACTGCGACGTGACAAACTCCATCACCTGGTCGCGGGCCGAGGGATGAATGGTGCGGACAGCGAAGTCGTCTTCCAGGCGTAGCGACCCTGCCGGGTCACGAAATGTAGCGGTTGGCGTTCCAGGGGTCATGCAGCGTTGCGAGAGTCTTCTTTCCGCACCGTTACCGGCAAGGCTGCGCGGGTGAGGGGCTTCTTCTTTGTGAATACCCTCATAATACGCCGCCGCAGAAAGAATCCCGCTGCCGCCATCATCGACCCAATCGACTGGATTGCCAACAGCCCCGAGCCCGGATCCACATACGCCATCGCACGCCGTTCCGTCGCCAGCATCAGGCCCAGCAAACTAAACACCGTCACACTCAGGTACATCAGACGCTTCATCTCTACAGTACTTTCCGTCGGGCTTGCGCTCGGGAGCCTGCGCAAGCCGCGCTCATTTTGAATTCTCTAAGCCGAGCTGAAGCCGCCCCCGAAGGAACGCGCACCACCCGGACCCGGCCGCTGCAATCTCTCAGCGGCCCAACATGACAGCCCTGTCACTTGAACATCTGCACAACCTGAACCCGCCACCGCCAGGGAAGTTGCGCCTCCAGCAACATAACGGAACGGATATTTCTGACTGTGAGACGCTCCCACTCCACCTCAGGACGCAGCAAGGCCCATACCTGGGTCCGTATCGTCGGTTGCTTCCGTCCGCTCTTCCGGACTCCAACCGGTCTAAGGCTCGTCGTAGTACCCCGTGTTGGTGCGCGCCACCACGCCCGGCTGATCCACCTTGATCTCCAGCTTGTGGTAGACATCCCGGCGCTGGGTCGGCGGCGGCTCAAACGAGATCCGGTAGTACGCCTGCGTATCCTCCACTGCCTGCCGCAGCAGTCCGGAGATGTCGCTGCTGCTCAGCGCCAGCCCACCGCTCTGGATCGCCAGCACCTGCAGCGCCAGGTTCCCGAAGTTCACGTCTCCCGGCTTCTTCACGCCGTCCAGAAACTCCTCATAGTAAAACTCCCGCGCCACCGACTCCGCGATGCCCAAAGGATTGATCGCATAGAGTGTGGTCTCCGTATCCCGAAACGCCATCGAGAACCACGTAATCTCGTTGAAGATCGCTTCTTCCTGCTGGCTGCTCAAGTCGATCTCCGGCCCGGAGAGCATATGCCATCCCGGCGACACCCACAGGATAACCTTCCGTCCCGGCTGCCCCGACGCATACCCCGCCATCAACCGCATCGCCTTCATCGAGTCGTCAAAGCGCTCCCCATCGCCCTCAATCCCCGCCGACCGCCCTACATCCCGCAGCCCGATGTCATACGCGTCCAGCGACTTCGCCAGCAGTTTCCCGTCCCGCGTGGAGCCCCTCTGCATCTTGATCCCACCCTGCTCATCCAGCACCGCCAGCGTCATCGGGCGCGCCAGTTGGCCTCCGTTGGCGAGCAGAAACCTGTCAATCTCGATCCGTGTCTGCGCCAGAATATTGAAGTCCGTATTCACGCTGTCGATCAGCATCACCACCTGCACCGGAGCCTGCTCTCCCTCATACGCCTGGAACGACCCGATCGGCAGGGGAGTCTTATTGTCCAGTAGCGTAAAGTCCTTTGCCTGCAAGCCGCTCACCGGTTTTCCATCCTTGCGCGTCACCACCACATCCAGGTGGATCGTCCGCACCGGCGGGGCCGTCCGCCTATGCAGCGTGGACGCTGGCGTCTGCTGGTTCGTCGAAGGCGGCTGCGTCGTCGACGACGGCTGCGTCGCCGACGAGGGCGGCTGCTGCGCAGCGGCGACTCCACCGGCCAGCAGCAGCGCCGCAAACAGCAGCAGGGTCAAACGTGGTGACACAGACATATGCGCTCCGGAAATCCCAATCAATAATAGAATGCACTCCCACAATAACCTGTGGCGCACCATCGCACCATCACTGCTTTCGCAGGACACACGCCAGACGAGACTTCTGCGCACCCGGCAAAACTCCCTCAAATCCCTCCGCAAACCCCTCCCCGATTGCTTCGCCGTCCGCTTCGCCTTATCCTCGCCTCAGCATGGATTTCGAGCACAAGCGAAAGATCGGCCTCGGCACCTCCGCGCCCAGGCCCACCGACCCCTCCGAGGCCGACCGCCTCGTCTCCGCCAATCCCTTCGACGACGACGATCTCGTCGACCTGAAGCTGCGTCCCAAACGCCTCTCCGAGTTCATCGGCCAGAACAAGATCAAGGAGCAGCTCTCCATCGCCCTTGAAGCCGCTAAATCCCGCGGTGAAGCCCTCGACCACGTCCTCCTCTTCGGCCCTCCCGGCCTGGGCAAAACCACCCTCGCCACCATCATCGCCAACGAGTTGGACGTCGCCTTCCAGCAGACCTCCGGCCCCGCCCTCCAGGTCCAGGGCGACATGGCCGCCATCCTCACCAACCTCCGCGCCAAGCAGGTCCTCTTCCTCGACGAGATCCACCGCCTCCAGCCCGTCATGGAAGAAAAACTCTACACCGCCCTTGAGGACTACCAGCTCGACATCATGATCGGCACCGGCCCCTCGGCCCGCACCCACGTCATGCGCATCGACCCCTTCACCTTCGTCGCCGCCACCACGCGTCCCGGCCTGCTCTCGTCCCCCTTGCGCTCCCGCTTCGGCATCCTGCTGCGGCTGGAGTTCTACACCGACGACGAACTCCGCTGGGTCGTCGAGCGCTCGGCTGAAGTCCTCAACGTCCCCATCGATCGCGACGGCGCCGCCGAGATCGCCATGCGTTCCCGCGGCACACCCCGCATCGCCAACCGCCTACTCCGCCGCGTCCGCGACTACGCCGAGGTCCGCGCCTCCGGCCGCATCGACCGCCCCACCGCCATGGCCGCCCTCGAGATGCTTGAAGTCGATGCCCACGGCTTCGACGAGCTCGACCGCCGCCTACTCCGCACCATCATCGAAAAATATGACGGCGGCCCCGTCGGCCTCAACACCCTCGCCGCCGCTCTCGCCGAAGAGCAGGACGCTCTCGAAGAGGTCTACGAGCCCTTCCTCATCCAGATCGGCTTCCTCGACCGCACCCCACGCGGCCGCGTCGCCACGCGCCTCGCCTACGAGCACCTCGGCATAGAAATGCCCCGCAAGCCCACACTCTTCAGCTAGCCCGCCGCACTCCGTTAGAATAAGCAAAGGAGCTACTCATGATCTTCCACGTAACACTGGAACATGCAGAAGATGATTGGGTTGTCGCAGAGTGCCCGGCGCTGCCCGGCTGCGTCTCGCAGGGTCGCGACGAAAAGGAAGCTCTCGACAACATCAAGGAAGCGATCACTGCATGGATGTGGGCCGAAGACCAGAAAGCCATCGAGCAGCTTCCCGTGGATCGCATGCAGATGGTCGTCGCGGTTTAGGTGGGAACGCTGTCGAACATCTCCGGAAAGGAAGCCGTCAAGGCTTTCGGCCGTGCAGGCTGGAGCGCAGTGGGTCAGGTAGGAAGCCATCTTGTGATGACCAAAGCAGGCTCTCGCGCCAATCTCTCCGTGCCTCAGCATAAGGAGCTTTCCGTGGGCACACTGCGCTCTCTCATTCGCGCCGCAGGACTCACGGTGGACGAGTTCCTGGATCTGCTTTAGTCCCAGCGCTTCCTCGACCGCACCCCACGCGGCCGCGTCGCCACGCGCCTCGCCTACGAGCACCTCGGCATAGAAATGCCTCGCAAGCCCACACTCTTCAGCTAGAGCACTGATCCCGCGTCGAGCGTCCTACGCAACTGCCAGCGTAGCAATCACCACAAACGCCAGACCCAGCAGCGCCCTGCGTCCAAGCACCTTCAGATACGGTTGTGAAATAAAGGTTCGCATACTGCAACGTTAAGGGTGCGTCATTGCACCACGATGAATGCACGCATAAATGCTTCTCCGCAAGCGCATCCGCGAGGATACCCCTCGCCTTCACCAGCCGCTCCACCGCCTCTTCCCTCCCAAGCCCCATCTTCCCCATCACAATCGCCACCTTCACGTCCTTCCCCGACTCCGCCAGCAACCGCGCCGCCGTCTCCCCATCGCACCCCAGCGCCGCCGCAATTATCCTCTCCGCTCGGTCCACCAGCTTCGCGTTGGTCGGCCGCACATTCACCATCAGGTTCCCAAACGTCGCGCCAGTCCGCACCATCACGCCCGTCGAGAGCATATTCAGCACCATCTTCGTCGCCGTCCCGGCCTTCATCCGAGTGCTGCCCGTCAGCACCTCCGCCCCCGTCGCCGGCGTAATCGCAATCTCCGCCGCCTGCGCCAGCAACGACCCCGGAACGCAGCTCAGCCCCACCGTCAG
>JAJZFE010000295.1 GCA_021798655.1 Acidobacteriota bacterium
CAGCGCGGAGTGGCAGGGGGTGAGGGCGATGCCTCGCAGGAGGCGCTGCTGTCACCGTCGGCGACAGCGGTTGGCGCGTCGGGGCTGGTGGAGAGTATGGCCGCGTTGCAGACGGCCGGCACGGGTAAGCGCGGCGCGTTTCGCAGCGACCAGATCTGGAGCTACTTCGGGCCGGCGTTTGTGGCCTCGGTGGCGTATATCGATCCGGGCAACTTCGTCACGAACATCCAGGGCGGGAGCCAGTTTGGGTACAGGCTGCTGTGGGTGCTGCTGTGGTCGAACGCGATGGCGATCCTGATTCAGTACCTGTCGGCGAAGCTGGGCATTGTGACGGGGGAGACGCTGCCGCAGAGCTGCCGCAGGCACTTCTCGCGGCCGGTGACGGTGCTGCTGTGGCTGTGCGCGGAGGTGTCGGCCGTGGCGACGGACATGGCCGAGTTTCTGGGCGCGGCGCTGGGGCTGGACCTGCTGATCGGGCCGCTGCTGCTGGCGCATGGGATGACGGCGACGGGTGCGCTGTTCGCGTCGGCGATGGTGGCGACGCTGGGGGTGTTTGCGATCCTGGCGCTGGACCTGGCGGGGTTTCAATGGCTGGAGCGCGGGATCATGGCGTTCGTCGGCGTGATTGGGCTGTGCTACGGGTTTGAGGTGCTGCTGGTGCATCCGGACTGGCACGCGGCGTTTGTGGCGACGGTGCTGCCGAGCTTCGACCTGCACAGCCACAGGACGCTGAATGCGAGTGTGTTTGCGGCGGTGGGAATGCTGGGCGCGACGGTGATGCCGCATGTGATCTACCTGCACTCGGCGCTGGTGCAGCCGCGGCTGACGGAGCTGACGCAGAAGCCGAAGCGCAGCCGCAACAACATCCTGTCGCAGTACCTGCGGTTTGAGCTGGTGGATGTGTTTGTGGCGATGAACGGGGCGTGGCTGATTAATTCGGCGATGATCGTGATGGCGGCGGTGGCGCTGGGCGCGGGCTACGGGCGCGGGCCGGATGTGACGCCGTCGATCCAGGACGCGTTCCACACGCTGGGGCCGCTGCTGGGCCGCGGTGCGGGCGTGGTGTTTGCGGTGGCGCTGCTGTGCTCGGGGCTGTCCAGCTCGACGGTCGGCGTGATGGCCGGGCAGGTGATCATCGAGGGGTTTCTGGGCATCCAGTTCCCGATCTTTGTGCGGCGGTTTGTGACGGTGATTCCGGCGCTGGTGGTGATTGCGATGGGCAGCGATCCGTTTCGGATTCTGCTGGACTCGCAGGTGCTGCTGAGCTTTACGCTGCCGGCGGCGCTGATTCCGCTGCTGGTGCTGACGGGGCGGCGGTCGGTGATGGGCGAGTTTGCGAGCGTGCTGCGGACGAAGGTGGCGGGTTGGACGGTGGCAGGCGTGATCGTGGCGCTGAATGCGGTGCTGCTGGTGCAGCTGGCGCTGTAGCTGCGGCTACAGCTTTTGGGGGAGACGAGAGCCAGGGGAGTTTGCGCGGGGTGCGCAGGCTTGAGGTGGTTCGAAATGCGGGGGTTTCTCCACTGCGGCCGCAAAGGCGCGGCCTCCGGTCGAAATGACAGCATCAACCCTGACAAGGGGGTGATTTATGGCTTTCCGAAGTGAGCGGAAGCCTGCGGGGAGTGTGGAGCAGAACGAAACTGCGGGCCCTGCGGGGCTGGTCGTCTTTGTGGCTGATTCCGCTGCGCCTGTTGCGGCAGGGGGCGTGACTGGAAGGCAGCCTGGTTGCCGGCGATGGGGCGGCCGACGCCGAGGGGGTGCTGCTGTGCGGCGAGCGGCGGGTGGCCGTGATTGGCGCTGAAGGCGGCCTGAGGGTTGGCGGCGGCCATCTGGTTCAGGCGCGTCTGGCCGGGCAGCGGCGCGGTGTGCGGCTCGTGCATGGCGGCGAGTTCGGCGGGGCGCGGGGTGACGGCGATGCCGGCGCGGCCGCCGTTGTAGCTGACGCGGCTGGTGGGCTGCGGCCCGTAGGTGTGGCCGTTGTAGACGACGGTGCGGTTGTAGACGTTGGTGACCGAGACGCCCACGCCGACGTTGGTGACGGCGCGGTTGTAGAGGAACGCGTTGCCGCGCCAGTAGCCGCCGAAGTAGCCGGTGCCGATGTAGCCGAAGCCGTAGTTGACGCCGCCGTAGAAGCCGACGTGCAGGCCCCAGTAGCCGGGGTGAAAGCGATAGAGTCCGCCGTAGAAGCCCCAGTAGCCGGGGGTCCAGAGGCCGCCGTAGAAGGGCGGAACGATCCAGGCGCCGGGCACCCAGTAGTAGCCGGCGGGCGCGTAGCCCCAGTAGCCGGGGGTCCACATGTAGTTGTCGCCGGGGGCCTCGGGCTGGTCGTAGTCGGGGAGCGCGGGCGGGGGCTGCTCGGCGGTGGTGCTGGCGTCGTCGAGGGCCTGCTCGCCGTCGGCGACCTGGGCCTCGGTGGCTGCGTCGTCGGGCGGCGCGTCGGCGGAGGGGGCTGCGGCGATGGCGGCGGCGGGCTGGTTGCGGACGATGGGCGCGGGCGGCTGCTGGGGGTATGCGGCTGCGCTGGGTTGTTGGTATGCGGCTGCGCCGGGTTGGGCAGCACTGTCGGGTGCCATGTTGGCGAGCGCGGGGTCGGTCGCGGCGGTCGCGGCGGCGGCGGGGGCCTGCGCGGGGGCTTGCGCGGGGGCGGCGGCGACGAGGCCCAGGCTGAGCACGGCGGAGAGGCCAAGGCAGCGGAGCAGGTTGCGGGATGCGTGCGGATTCGTCATCGTCATTACTCTTTCATAACCCATTGGCTGGGGAAAGTTTCGGCGTGGCTTTCGGGCTTGCGTTTCGGGCGTGTTGCGACGCAGTTTGACGGGCTACAAACCGAGCAGGGGCCGGGGTAAAATGGTGGGCATGACGAGCTGGGAACCTCGGACGAGTTCTGCGATGGGCGGCGCTGCGATGGCTGCGCCGCGGGTGAAGCGGTTCCGGCGTGGGCGTCATGACCGCGGCCGCGCGTAGGCTGTTCTTCCTGTGCCAACGAATCGGAGATGCCTGCGAGCCGAGCGGTTCTGTGCGCGAGGGCGGGTGCAGCGATGCGCGAGGTGCGGGAGATGCGGGAGATGCAGATTCCTCCGCTGCGCTGCGGAATGACAAACCTGGAATGCCAACACATCAGACTCACAACGATCAGGAGAGACTACGTCATGTCGAACGGAAACCATCCGAACAGCTTTCATGCTGCGGCCACGCTGCAAAGCGGCGCGCAGAGCGTGCACTACTACAACCTGAATGCGCTGAAGGGCGTGACGCTGTCGCGGCTGCCGTACTCGCTGCGCGTGCTGCTGGAGAACCTGCTGCGCCACGAAGACGGCAAGACCGTGACGGCGGACGACATCACGTTCCTGGCGAACTGGGACGCGAAGGCCGAGCCGAGCCGCGAGATTGCGTACATGCCGGCGCGCGTGCTGATGCAGGACTTTACGGGCGTGCCTGCGGTGGTGGACCTGGCGGCGATGCGCGATGCGATGAAGCTGCTGGGCGGCGGGCAGGCGGAGATTGAGAAGATCAATCCGCTGGTGCCGGCGGAGCTGGTGATCGACCACTCGGTGCAGGTGGACGAGTACGGCAGCGCGAACGCGTATGACCTGAACGCGGCGCTGGAGTTTACGCGCAACCGCGAGCGGTACGCGTTTCTGAAGTGGGGACAGACGGCGTTCAACAACTTTTCGGCCGTGCCGCCGGGGATGGGCATCTGTCATCAGGTGAACCTGGAGTATCTGGCGCGGGTGTGCTTTACGCGGACGGAGGCCGATGGCAGCGTGACGGCGTATCCGGACACGGTGGTGGGCACGGACTCGCACACCACGATGGTGAACGGGCTGGGCGTGCTGGGCTGGGGCGTGGGCGGCATTGAGGCCGAGGCCGCGATGCTCGGGCAGCCGGTATCCATGCTGGTGCCGCAGGTGGTGGGCTTCAAGCTGCGGGGCAAGCTGAAGGAGGGCACGACCGCGACGGACCTGGTGCTGACCGTGACGGAGATGCTGCGCAAGCTGGGCGTGGTGGGCAAGTTTGTGGAGTTCTACGGGCCGGGCATCAGCGAGCTGCCGCTGGCCGATCGCGCGACGATTGCAAACATGGCGCCGGAGTATGGCGCGACGTGCGGCATCTTCCCGGTGGACGCGGAGACGCTGAAGTACCTGCGCCTGACGGGCCGCAGCGAGGAGCAGATTGCGCTGGTGGAGGCGTACTACCGCGCGCAGGGACTGTTCCACACGGCGGAGGCGGCGGAGGCGGAGTACTCCGCGACGCTGGAGCTGGACCTGAGCACGGTGGAGCCGAGCGTGGCCGGGCCGAAGCGGCCGCAGGATCGCGTGCTGCTGAGCGAGACGCCGGCGAGCTTTGCAAAGAAGCTGCCGGAGCTGCAGGGGCCGAACGCGAACAAGAGCGCGGTGCGGCAGATTGTGCGCTGGGAGGCGGAGGGCGGCCACGCGTCGCTGAATGGCAACCCGGCGAGCAGCGTTGGTGCAGCGGTGGCGGAGGCTGAGCCGCACTCGGTGCAGGCGCGGTTTGGCGTTGCGCCGGAGAAGTACCTGACCGATGGGTCGATTGTGATTGCGGCGATTACGAGCTGCACGAACACGAGCAATCCGTATGTGATGGTGGCGGCGGGACTGCTGGCGAAGAAGGCGGTGGAGAAGGGGCTGACGACTCCGCCGTGGGTGAAGACGAGTCTTGCGCCGGGCTCGCGCGTGGTGACGGACTACTACAACCGCGCGGGGCTGACGAAGTACCTGGACGCGCTGCGCTTCCAGACGGTGGGCTATGGCTGCACGACGTGCATCGGCAACAGCGGACCCCTTCCCACGGATGTGTCGAAGGCGATTGAGGACAACGGTCTGGTGGCGGTGAGCGTGCTGAGCGGCAACCGCAACTTCGAGGGGCGCATCTCGCCGGAGGTGCGCGCGAACTACCTGATGAGCCCGCCGCTGGTGGTGGCGTATGCGCTGGCCGGGCACATTGAGCACGACTTTGCGAAGGACGCGATTGGCAAGGGCAAGGACGGGCAGCCGGTGTTCCTGAAGGACATCTGGCCGACGCAGCAGGAGGTGTCGGAGACGGTGGCCAGCTGCATCGACTCGACGATGTTCCGCACGCAGTATGCGACGGTGGCGGACGGCGATGCGAACTGGCAGAACCTGAAGTTCCCCAGCGGCGAGGTGTACGGCTGGGAGCCGGACTCGACGTACATTCGCAAGGCTCCGTACTTTGACGGGATGACGGCGACGCCGGCGGCGGTGAGCGACATTGCGGGAGCGCGTGTGCTGGCGGTGC
>JAJZFE010000312.1 GCA_021798655.1 Acidobacteriota bacterium
CACGCTGGTCGATGCGGTGCTCTGCCTGGCGCGACATCGCCCGGCGGATTTGCTGCGGCTTCCTGGCTGGCTCGCGCAAGGCAAGGCGGCCTTCAAGCGCCACGTGACAAACTCCGTGGCCTTAGATGTTGAGACGCTGCCCTATAACGTGCCACTGCTGGAGTATCTGCGCGAGCAGCACGCAGCAGGCCGTCCGCTGTACCTGGCGACCGCTGCGGATACCCGCTTGGCCGAACGGGTTGCGGCCTATCTTGGCATCTTCCAAGGCGTGCTTTCCTCCGACGGAACAACCAACCTGGCCGGCGGCAATAAACTGGCAGCCTTTCGCCTGGCCTTCGGGGACAACTTCAGCTATGTCGGTAACGCCCGGCCGGACGTTGCGATTCTGACGGCGTGCCGGTCGCCGATGGTGGCCAATCCAGATCGCGCTCTGAGTCGCGGTCTGCGCGCGGCCAACGTCACTCCGGCACAGACCTTTATCGACCGAGCCTCCACGCTGCGGGGCTGGCTGCGCGCGGTGCGACTGCACCAGTGGTCCAAGAACACACTCCTGTTCGTGCCGCTGCTGCTGGCGCATCAGTGGACGGCCGGTTCCATCGCCGGGGGCATCGTCGCGTTCATCAGCTTCGGGCTGTGCGCTTCGGCCACCTACATCATCAATGATCTGCTGGACATTGACGCCGATCGCAAGCACCCGCGCAAACGACACAGACCCTTCGCCGCCGGGGACATCTCGGCCATCCGCGGTGTCGCGGCTGTGGTGCTGCTGATGGTTGCTGCCGCCGCACTGGCCATCGCTCTGCCGAGAATCATCATCGCGGTGGGTGGGCCGAACGACCATCTGCGACCGTGGTTCTTTGCCGAGTGGCTCGCGGTGTACACGGTCTCGACTCTCTCCTACTCGCTCTACCTGAAGCGGATGGTGCTGCTGGACGTCTTCGTGCTGAGTGGGCTGTACACGGTGCGAATCCTGGCAGGCAGCGCGGCCACGGTGGTTGCTGTTTCGACCTGGCTGGGCGGCTTCAGCGTCTTTTTCTTCCTCTCGCTGGCGTTCGTCAAGCGGTTCAGCGAGTTGGAGTCGCTGAAGGAGCGCGGCGGCATCTCCACGACAGGCCGCGGCTATCACGTCGCCGATGTGGAGCAGCTGCGCGCGCTGGGCACCGGTGCGGCCTACGCTGCGGTGGTCGTGATGATGTTCTACATCAGCAACTCCGAGGCCAACCTGCTGTACCACCATCCGATCCGGCTGTGGCTGGTGATACCGGTGCTGCTGCTGTGGCTGTCGCAGGTGTGGATGCTGGCCAGTCGCGGCGAGATGCACCACGACCCTGTGGTCTATGCCATCACTGATAAGCGCAGCCTGTTGCTCGGGTTGCTGATGGCTGTGATCATCGCATCGGCGCTGTAGAGCTTTCCGGCGGCGACTCAGTTATCCTGTGTACTTACGATCATGAGCGCAGCCATACCCGAACTGACCCACTACGACGAAGCCTCCCTCGACCGCGTCTTCTCCGCGCTGGAAGCTGAGGTTGCCGTCCAGACTGGCGCTCTCTGCTCCAGTGAAGGCGTAGAGGCGTTTCGTCTGGAATGGCTCGGCCGCAAGCAAGGCCGACTCGGCCAGCTCAGCGCGCTCTGGCTGAAATCGGCGCCTGTCGATGCCAAGAAGACACTCGGCGTCCGGTTCAACAAGCTCAAGGCGCTCATCGAAGAGCGGCTGGAAGCTGCTCAGAGCGGTACCGGAAGCGCGCGCGGCGAGAGCGGTCTCGACATCACACTGCCGGGTTCCGCGCAGCGGCTTGGCGTGGAGCATCCGCTGGTCCGCACGATGGCCGAGATCGTCTCGGTCTTCCAGCGGATGGGCTATTCGGTCGGGCTCGGCCCAGAGGTCGAGACTGACTTCTACAACTTCGAGGCGCTGAACTTTCCGCCGAACCACCCCGCCCGGGACACGCAGGACACGCTGGTTGTGGCCGCGCAGGACGGCAAGCCGCTCCGCGAGCGGCTGCTGATGCGGACGCATACCTCGCCGGTGCAGATCCGTTCCATGCTGGAGCAGGACCCGCCGCTGCGGCTGGTCATTCCAGGCAAAGTGCATCGCAACGACGCCGCCGATGCAACGCATTCGCCGGTCTTCCACCAGGTGGAGGGGCTCTGCGTCGGGCCGGACATCACGTTCAGCGACCTGAAGGGGACGCTGGACCACGCGATGAAGGCCTTCTTCGGCTCGGCGGTGAAGACGCGGTTCTTTCCGTCGTTCTTTCCGTTCACCGAGCCCTCGGCCGATGTACAGATCAGCTGCATCTTCTGCGGCGGCAAGGGCTGCCGCAAGTGCAAGCACTCAGGCTGGATCGAGCTGCTGGGCTGCGGCATGGTCGATCCTGCGGTCTTCCAGGCCGTGAACCAGCGGCGCATCGAGCTGGGCCGCGAGCCGGTCTACGACACCAGCAGAATCAGCGGGTTCGCCTTCGGCATGGGCGTCGATCGCATTGCCATGATGAAGTACGGCATTGCAGACATCGGGCTGCTGTATTCCGGCGACATGCGGTTCCTGGAGCAGTTCGCGTAAGCGGCTGGCACCGAAGTACCCCCCCCCCGGGATTTGCACCTAAAGTCTTGATACGGTGGACTTTAGCTTCATACCTTCTTTGGATACACCCAAAGGTATTGGTTGAACCCTGAAGTCCATTTACTTCCTGCTTCAAGTCTAAACCCTGTGTCAAGAGGCGCAGTGATGCTGGCCCGAGTTTGCCGGCAAGCCCCGAGCCTCTGAGACAATAGGGCTGATTCGCTCGATTGCTACCGATTGTTACAAAGGAAAGCCTTACCTCTCGCATGGATATCCTTACCCCCTGGCTGCGGTCGTACCTGCCTGCGCTCCCTGTTACAGACGCCGAACTCGCTGAAGACCTGACGCTGCGCGGCATCGCCGTGGAAGGCACGTTTCCTGTTGCCAACGGCACACGGTACGAGATGGACATCACGACCAACCGCGTGGACGCGATGAACCACTATGGCGTGGCGCGCGAGGTGGCGGCGATCTACAACGTGGCGCTGGCGGCGATGCCGGAGACCGCTCCCGTTCCTCCCACATCTCAGAGTCGAGATGTGGGGCACCCGGATACTTCGGCGTTCCCGGTGCGCATCGAGGCGGAGGACCTGTGCGGGCGGTTCACGGCACGCGTGATTCGCGGTGTCCGCGTGCAGGCAGCGACGGGCGTGGTGGCGGAGCACTTTGCGGCGCTGGGGCAGAAGCCGATCTCCGGTCCGGTGGACGTGACCAACTTCGGCTGGCTGGCGATGGGACAGCCGACGCATGTGTTCGACCTGGACACGCTGGAGGGCGGCATTGTGGTGCGGCGGGCGCGCGCGGGCGAAACACTGCGGCTGCTGGATGGATCGGAGCACGTGCTGGTGGCCGACGACCTCGTCGTCGCCGATGAGACGAAGGCGCTGGCGCTGGCCGGCGTGATGGGCGGATGGGACTCTCGCGTGACCGAGGCGACGACGAACATCCTGGTGGAGGCGGCGTGGTTCGATCCGGCGGCCATTCGCGCGAGCTCGCGACGGCACGGGCTGCACACGGATGCGAGTCACCGCTTTGAACGCGGTGCGGACTTCAACGCAGCACCGCTGGCGAACAACCTCGTCACGCGGATGGTGGTGGAGCAGGCCGGTGGCGTGGTGACGGGGCCGATGACCGATGTCGTGATCGCCGCGCTGGCAGCGAAGACCGCCGAACGCGCGCCGATTGTGCTGCGAGTGAGCGAGGTGCAGCGGCACCTGGGCACGACGGCGGACGGAGCGGGCATCAGCGAGGCCATTGTGGCGCAGTACCTGACGGCGCTGGGCTGCGCGCTGACGCAGACGACGCCGGGCAGCTATGCGGTGAAGCTGCCTTCGTGGCGGCTGGACCTGGAGCGCGAGATCGACCTGATCGAAGAGGTGGCTCGCGTGTATGGCTACAACAAATTTGCGAACACGCTGCCGAGCTTTACGGGCACGGTGATCGAGCTGCCACACGCGGCGCAGGAGGCGGCGATCCGCGAGACGCTGCGCGGGCTGGGGTACTCGGAGGCGATCAGCAGCACGTTCTGCTCGGCGGAGGACGCGGTCGCGTTCACGACGGCGAGCGCGGTGGCGATGGGCAATCCGCTGTCGGCGGAGGCAGGGATGCTGCGGCCGGCGCTGACGCCGGGCATGGCGACGATGCTGGCGCACAACTTGCATCGTGACGTGGCCGCGGTGCGACTGTTTGAGCTGGGCACGGTGTTCAACGGCGACACGGAGCGCGTGGCGGAGCACACGGGACTGGCACTGGGCGCGACCGGCAATGCGGCTGCGACCGCGCTGTACAAGGTCGAGGATGCACTGTTCTATGAGCTGAAGGGCGTGCTGCAGGCCGTGCTGGCGAAGTTCAGCGGTGCGGTGACGCTGGAGGCGAACGCACTGCCGCGGTGGATCGCAGCGGGGCGCGGGGCGCGCGTGCTGCTGGACGGCGCGGAGGTTGCGGTGTTTGGCGAGCTGAGCGGCGCAGAGTTGCAGCGGCGCAAGCTGCGGCAGCCGGTGGCGATGGCGGAGGTGGACGCGGCGACGCTGCTGAGGCGGACGCTGCGGCAGCCGGTGTCGCGCGAGCTGTCGCGGTTCCAGGCCGTGGAGCGCGACTTCTCGTTCGTGTTTCCGGACAGCGTGCGCTGGCAGACGATTGAGGCGGCGATGCGCGGGCTGGGGATCGCGGAGCTGCAGGCGGTGACGCCGGTGGAGATCTTCCGCGACGCGAAGGGCAAGGCCGTGGCGGCAGGAAGCTACTCGCTGCTGACGCGCGCGGTGTTTCAGTCGGCCGAACGGACGCTGACGGAGGAAGACCTGACGGGCAGCTCCGCGCGCGTGGTGGCGGCGCTGACGGCGCTGGGCGGAGTGCAACGCGCGTAATGTGGTGAGTCTGGAGTTCGCGACACAAATCGAGGCCGGATGCACCCTGATGACCTGCACACAATGCGGATTCCTCCGCTGCGCTGCGGAATGACAAACCTTTGGATTGTATGTAGTGAACTTCAGACTCAGGACACTCGCTGCCAGCAGCGATGAAGGTGGCGAAGCATCCAGCGAGGGGAACCTGCGAAGGTTCCCCTTTCGCGTGCGGGGCACAGGCTTATCCGCCGCAGTGGCCGCTATACTTCGCAGAGATTGAGACTCGCGAATGGAGATT
>JAJZFE010000068.1 GCA_021798655.1 Acidobacteriota bacterium
GAACCAGCTGCTCGACGACTCCAGCTCGAACACAGACGACTCGGCAACTCCGCCCACCACCTAGGCAACCTCTGATCCAGTCCGGACAACGTATTTTTGTTTGTCACTCCCGCTTTGTGATTCCCGCTTTGTCACTTCCGATTTGTCATTCCCGCAGGGAATCTGCGTTTTGTCGGACACGGCAAGCACTGTACGGGACTCGATCAGACGCTCCCTGGCTTGTATCCGCTTCGGCTCTGCGCTGCGGCGGGACAAAAATCGCCACCCCCACCACCCCCCGGGTAGCTGTCGGTTCGCTATCATGGGGCGAACTCATGAAGTCGCATTGCAGTCCTGCTTCACCTTACGGCGCTCCCTGCAACGGCCGCTGAACGCACAGCCTGTCCACCGGATACGCCGCAACACTGCTCCACCTGCTTCGCCGCTCTCCCTGAATCTACGATGCCCCTGTCGCCTCGAACCCGGACGCTCTTCCGCCTCGGCCTCATCGCCGCAGTGGGGCTGTGTGCGTGCGGCATCGCCGGGGCGCAGCGTCGAGTGCGTATCGCGTCCGCCGGCTACTACGGCTCGCAGCGCGCGCAGCCGCGCATTCCGCAGCGGGCGCTGGGGCCCCTGCAGCAGCAGAAGAACGTCGGCCCCAATCCCACGATCGGTCCCAACCCCGGCCCCCGCGGCGAGCACCTGGCCGAGTGGATGAACGCCCACCGCAACCTCACACCCGCGCAGCAGCAGCAGGCCCTGCAGAACGAGCCCGGCTTCCGCGACCTGCCCCAGCAGACCCAGCAGCGGTACCGCGAGCGGCTCGCGCAGCTCAACGCCATGAACCCCCAGCAGCGCGAGAACACCGTGCGCAACATCGAGAACATGGAGCGCCTGAATCCGCAGCAGCGTGGCCAGGTGCGCGGCGCCATGCAGCAGCTCGGCGCTCTGCCGCCCGACCAGCGGCGCACCGTCGCCCGCACCTTTCGCCAGCTTCGCGACCTGCCGCCCGACCAGCGCGCCGCCGCCATGAGCCGCGTCCCGCTCAACGATGCGCAGCGCGCCACGCTCGGCAACCTCATGAGCGTCGAACCGATGCTGCCCCCGCCGGAACCGGCCCAGCCTCACTAGCCAGCCGCGCAAATTCGTCGACACGTCACTGCTTCGGTACCCTCGTCACCTGTACCGCATCAACACCGCGCACGCCGACTCGCCGCGTAGCTGTATATGCCGTTTAGCCGCTTCAATCGCGGCGATTGTGGCGCACCTGCCGCACCATCCACAGCCTAACCAGCGTCATTGCACCGGATAGCAAACCGCACGCCCGAGTGCCAGTCATCCGGCGCAGCTTCGCACTGCTGAAAACTGTTGTCTGCCGAAGTTTTTCCGATACATCTCCACAACGGCGGCGCGTTTCGCGGCGTCGATTTGCCGCCAGATTCAGCCCGTCGCAGCTGCGAACCTTGCTACATTGGTAGATATCGAATGACAACAAACACACGCGTCATCGACCTGCAGCACCTGTAGCGCTGCCAGCCAGTCTCTGGCGAACTTCGAGATCACACGGCGTCAGCCTGCTGCCGCCGTCTCTCCCTTAAAGGATCGAACCCAACCGCATGAATCAACCTGACTTCGACATTACCGAACGCAAGATCGCTTACTTCTCCATGGAGATCGCTCTCTCCAAGTCTCTGCCCACCTACTCCGGTGGTCTGGGCATGTTGGCCGGCGATACCCTCCGTTCGGCCGCCGACATGGGCGCCAACCTCGTCGCTGTCTCTCTCGTGCATCGCCGCGGCTACTTCCGCCAGCACCTCGACGCCACCGGCCAGCAGACCGAGTCCGACGTTCCCTGGACGCCTGAGGCCCTGCCCGCCGCCGCGCAGAGCATCGTCCTCCGCCTGCAGAGCCGCGACATCACCCTGCGCGCCTGGCGCTTCGACGTCGTCGGCGTCACCGGCCACATCATCCCGGTCTTCCTGCTTGACTCCGACGTTGAAGGCAACGACCCCTGGGACCGCCGCCTCACCGACCATCTCTACGGCGGCGATACGTACTACCGCCTCTGCCAGGAGGCCATCCTCGGCCTCGGCGGCATCCATCTGCTGCACGCCCTCGGCTGCCAGCCCGAGGTCTGCCACATGAACGAGGGCCACGCCGCGCTGCTCACCATCGGCCTGCTGGAGTCGCGCCTCGCGCCCTCCCCGCTCTCCGCCGCCACCGACGAAGACGCAGCCGCCGTCCGCGAGCAGTGCGTCTTCACCACGCACACGCCCGTCCCCGCCGGGCACGACAAGTTCGGCGTCGACCAGCTCATCAACGTCCTCGGCCACGAGCGCGCCACCACCATCGACCGCTTCGGCGGCCTGCACGACGGCCTGTTCAACGTCACCTACCTCGCGCTGCACTTCGCCCGCTACGTCAACGGCGTCGCCATGCAGCACGGCAAGGTCTCGCAGGCCATGTTCCCCGGCTACGACATCCACGCCATCACCAACGGCGTCCACGCCGCGACGTGGCTCTCGGCTGACTTCCAGGAGCTCTTCGACAAGGAGATCCCCAACTGGCGCCTCGACAACAACTACTTCCGCTCGGTCTACGGCATGGAGCCGGCCATCATCGAGCAGACCCACGCCATCGGCCAGCAGCGCCTCTTCGCCACCATCAAGGAGCGCACCGGCGTTGAGCTGGACCCCAACATCCTCACCCTCGGCTTCGCCCGCCGCGTGGCCACCTACAAGCGCGTCACGCTGCTCTTCCAGCAGCCCGAGCGCCTGCTGCAGATCGCCGAAGCCCTCGGCGGCCTGCAGATCGTCTTCGCCGGCAAGGCCCACCCCGCCGACAACGCCGGCAAGGCCCTCATCCGCGAGGTCTTCGCCGACGCGCAGAGGCTCAACAACTCCAAGCTGAAGATTCTTTACCTCGAAAACTACGACTGGGAGCTCGGCGAGCAGCTCACCAACGGCGTCGATGTCTGGATGAACACGCCGCTGCGTCCGTATGAGGCCTCCGGCACCAGCGGCATGAAGGCCGCGCTCAACGGCGTCCCGTCGCTCTCGGTCCTCGACGGCTGGTGGATCGAAGGCTGCGCGGAGAACGTCACCGGCTGGGCCATCCCCGACCTCGACAACGAGGCCGCTGAGGCCGACGCCCTGTACACGAAGATCGAGCACTCCATCGCCCCGATCTTCAACGACAAGGCCGCCTGGGCCGAGCTGCAGCGCCACTGCATCGGTATGAACGGCAGCTTCTTCAACACCCACCGGATGCTGGCGCAGTACATCTCCAACGCCTACTTCCCGCTCATCCCGGCGCTGGCGCTGCAGACCCAGCGCGCCGCCGAGCCACAGCCCGTCCTCGCCTAGCGGACGGTCATCCATCGCGAAGACGCCTCGCAGACTGCGGGGCGTCTTTGTCTTGGCACTCGCTATACTGATCATCGAAGCGCATCCCGCAGGAGAACACATGCAGCCCGGCGACCTCATCGAAGACTTCACCCTCCCCGACCAGGACGGCACCCCCGTCACGCTCTCCCAGTTCGCCGGCTCGCCCGTCGTGCTCTTCTTCTACCCCCGCGCCGACACGCCCGGCTGCACCATCGAAGCCTGCGGCTTCCGCGACCACTTCGCAAAGCTCAAGAAGGCCGGCGTCGTCGTCCTCGGCATCTCCCGCGACACCGTCAAGGCGCAGAAAAAATTTGCCACGAAGTACGACCTCAACTACCCGCTCCTCGCCGACGACCAGATGCTGCTCATCAAGCGCTTCGACCTCCTCAAGGAGAAGAAGATGTACGGCAAGCCCGTCACCGGCGTCGCCCGCACCACCTACCTCATCGGCCCGGACCAGAAGCTGATCCACGTCTTCGAAAACGTCAAACCCGAAGGCCACGCCGAAGAGGTCCTGGCCCTGCTCAAGAAAAAGTAGCCGCCGTCTCCTCTGCGCCCTCCGCGAGCCCACCGCGCCCTCTGCGTTAAAGCCGTTGCCGTTGCTCTTGTCGTTGCTCTTGCCTCTGTCGTTGCTCTTGTCTTTATGTCTTGTCATTCCGCAGCGCAGCGGAGGAATCTGCATTTGAGCCTCACCACGACACTCATCGCCGCCGCCACCACCGCCGTCGCCACCGGCGGCACGCTCGCCTACGCCGCGCTCAGCCCCGGCGCGCAGCTCTTCGGCCACACGCTCATCACCGCGCCCAACCCCACGCAGGCCGCGCTCACCTACGACGACGGCCCCAACGACGCCGCCACCGACGCGCTGCTCGATGTCCTCGCCCGCCACAACGCCCGCGCCACCTTCTTCATGCTCGGCAAGTACGTTCGCCAGCGTGCCGAGCTGGTCCGCCGCGTCGCCGCCGCCGGCCACCTCATCGGCAACCACACCGAGACCCACCCCTGGCTGCACCGCTGCTCCCCCGAGCGCGTCCGCGACGAGATCACCCGCTGCCAGCACGCGCTGGAGGACGTGCTCGGCGCGCCGGTCCACTACTTCCGTCCGCCCCACGGCGCGCGCCGCCCGGCCGTCTTCGCCGTCGCCCGCGAGCTGGAGCTGAAGGTCGTCCAATGGAACGCGATGGGCTGGGACTGGGAGCCGCTCACCCCGGAGCGCATCCTCGCCAACGTCACCCGCGGCATCACGCGTGCCCGCCGCCGCGGCGTCGCCGCCAACATCCTGCTGCACGACGGCGGCGACCGCGCCATGGGGGCCGACCGCTCCGCCACCGTCGCCGTCACCGACGCGCTGCTCGCCCGCTGGGCGCAGGACGGCACGCGCCCCGTCACGGTCGACGCCTGGCTCTGAAAACAAAGTTGTAAGAGGGGGGAAATGGTGCGCCCGAGAAGATTCGAACTTCTGACCTACAGCTTCGGAGGCTGCCGCTCTATCCAGCTGAGCTACGGGCGCGCTTCTCTAGCCTAGCAGAAACGTTCCATCTCATAAACTCCGCGTATCGCACAGGGCGTAGCATAGAGCGCATGAAGACACTTGCCCGCTGCACCCTCCTCGCCCTTGCCTTCGCCGCCGCCCTGCCGTTTGTCCCCGTGCTCCGCGCCCAGATGTCGGACATGGCCGCCCCGGCCAAGAAGCAGCCCGCCAGCCCGCCGGCCTCCACCGACGTCACCCTCGCCGGCAAGACGCTCACCATCCACTACAGCTCGCCTCGCATGAAGGGCCGCACCATCATGGGCGGCCTCGTCCCCTACAACACCGAGTGGCGCACCGGCGCCAACGCCGCCACCACGCTCGTCACTCCCGTCGACCTC
>JAJZFE010000521.1 GCA_021798655.1 Acidobacteriota bacterium
ATAGGAATGAGAGTGGTTAGACTGTGGGTATGAATACGCATGATCTGGTGGTGCAGCAGGGGTATGCCGATACGCGGGTGCGTGTGCGGTATGCGGAGACGGACCAGATGGGCGTGGTGTATCACGCGAACTACCTGGTGTGGTTTGAGGTGGGGCGCGTGGAGATGATGCGCCAGCTGGGGCTGGACTATCGCGACATGGAGCGCGAAGACGGCGCGCTGATCGCCGTGGTGGAGGCGAACGCACGCTATAAAGCGCCCGCGCGTTACGACGATGAACTGATTGTGCGGACGCGGCTGGCGAACGTGCGCGCGTCGATCCTGCGGTTCAAGTACGAGGTGCTGCGCGCGTCCGACGAAATGCTGTTGTGCGAGGGTGAAACAGTTCACCTGGTTGTTGGACGGGACATGAAACGGCGTCTGTTGCCGGAGAGATACATGGAGCAGTTCGGGCCGCTGGTGCTTAGCATGATGAAGGCGGAGTCGCCGAAGGAGTAAGAACGATGAGTGACGCAAAGGTTGCGCTGATCAGCGGCGCGAACAAAGGGCTGGGCCTGGAGACGGCGCGGCAGCTGGGTAAGCTGGGTTACACGGTGCTGCTGGGCTCTCGCGACGCGCTGAAGGGCGAGGTAGCGGCCCGCGTGCTGCGCGATGAGGGCATCGATGCGCGCGTGGTGAAGCTCGACGTAACGAAGCAGAGCGACATCGACGCCGCAGCGGCGATGGTGGAGACGGAGTTCGGCAGGCTCGACGCGTTGGTGAACAACGCCGGCGTGATGATCGAGAAGGGCTGGACCAAGAACACCACCAGCGAGACGACGATGGAGAACCTGCGCGCGACGTTTGAGGCGAATCTGTTCGCGGTGTTTGCGCTGACCAGGGCGCTGTTGCCCGCGCTGAAGAAGAGTGCATGCGGAAGGATTGTGAATGTGTCGAGCATCCTCGGCTCGGTGAGCCTGCAGGCGACGAAGGGATCGCCGACGTATTCGACCAAGCTGTTTGCGTACAACGCGTCGAAGGCGGCGTTGAACGTGCTGACGATCTCGCTGGCGCATGAGCTGCGCGGCACGAAGATCAAGGTGAACTCGGCGCATCCGGGCTGGGTGAAGACGGACCTGGGCGGCGATGCGGCGCCGATGGGTGTAGTAGACGGCGCGAAGACCGAGGTGGAACTGGCTACGCTGGGCGAGGACGGCCCGAACGGCGGCTTCTTCCACCTGGGCAAAGAGATTGCCTGGTAGAGCCGCGGATGCGGCGCAGCGACTGCTGCGCCGTTGCGACTATGCGCCGACGGTCTGGTGTCCGTAACGCTTTTCGACGTAGTCGTTGAGGATGGTCTGGAACTCTTCAACGATGTGGTCGCCCTTGAGTGTCATGGCGAGCTTTCCGTCGATATAGACCGGGGCCTTGGGCTCTTCGAAGGTGCCGGGCAGGCTGATGCCGATGTTGGCGTGCTTGCTCTCGCCGGGGCCGTTGACGATGCAGCCCATCACGGCGAGCTTCAGCTCCTCGACGCCGGGGTAGATTTTTTTCCACTCGGGCATGGACTCGACCAGGTAGTTCTGGATGCGTTCGGCGAGCTCCTGGAAGTAGGTGCTGGTGGTGCGGCCACAGCCCGGGCAGCTGGTCACCTGCGGCATGAAGCTGCGGATGGAGAGAGACTGCAGAATCTGCTGGCCACAGCGGACTTCTTCGGAGCGGTCTCCGCCGGGCGTGGGGGTAAGGCTGACGCGGATGGTGTCGCCGATGCCGGCAAGCAGCAGTGGCGCCAGGCCGGCAGCCGAGGCGACGACGCCCTTCATGCCCATGCCGGCTTCGGTGAGCCCGAGGTGCAGCGCGTAGTCGCAGCGGCGGGCGAGCTCGCTGTAGACGTCGATGAGGTCGCGCACGCCGGAGACCTTGGCCGAGAGCACGATCTGGTCGCGGCGCAGGCCATAGCGTTCGGCCGCGGCGGCGTTGTCCAGCGCGGAGACCACCATCGCCTCCATCATCACGTCGCGTGCGTCGAGCGGTTGGGCGAGCTTCGAGTTGTCGTCCATCATCTTGGTGAGCAGGGCCTGGTCGAGCGAGCCCCAGTTGACGCCGATGCGGACGGGCTTCTGGTGCTTGACGGCGACCTCGATCATGGTGCGGAAGTTGTCGTCGTCCTTGCGGCCGATGGAGCAGTTGCCGGGGTTGATGCGGTACTTGGAGAGCGCCGCGGCGGTCTCGGGGTACTTGGCCAGCAGGATGTGTCCGTTGTAGTGGAAGTCGCCGATGATGGGTGTGTTCCAGCCCTTGGCCTGGATGCCTTCAATGATGGCGGGCACAGCTTTGGCCGCGTCATCGTTGTTCACGGTGATGCGGACCATCTCCGAGCCGGCGCGGGCCAGAGCGGCGATCTGCTGGACGGTGGATTCGACGTCGGCGGTGTCGGTGTTGGTCATCGACTGGATGACCACCGGCGCGTCCGAGCCCACGCGGATGTTGCCCACTTTGACGGTGACTGCGTTTCTGCGATGGATCACTGGCATAGGCCTTAAGTTTACCAGTTTGTCCAGGCGGAAGCCGGAGTCAGGCCAGGTGCAGGCGTTCGGCGTCGGCGGCGAGCAGGTCGCGGGCGTCGGTGAGCGAGAGCAGGTGGCCGTCCACCTCGAACTCGTACTCGCCGGCGTTGTCGGGCACGGGGATGATGTGGCCGACGTGGTGGCCACGGTCGCGGAGCGTCTTGCGGATCAGTTCCACATCGATGGTCTGCTTCATAGCGTAAGTCCCTCTGCTGAGGCAGCATACGCCGGGGAGTGCGGCGTGATCCAGCACAAAAAATGGCAGGTTAACAAAACCTAACCCGACCTTCAGTTTGGCTTAAGGTAGCGCCCCGTAGAGTTTTGGGGTGGCAGAAGTGTGCTTCCTGCCGTGCCCGCGAAGCGCGGCTCGGGACGGCCTTCCAGCAGAACGAAATCGATCAGGAGTGATTCGCATGAAGCAGGTACAGAGAGTATTGCAGTCCCTGGCGGCAGTGGTGCTGGCAGGCGGAATGCAGGCGGCAGCGCAGACCAGCTGGCACGTGGCCAACACGTTCAAGATCGGCGGCGACGGCGCCTGGGACTACGTGACTGTCGATTCGCAGACGCATCGCCTGTTCGTTCCGCGCACCACGCACACACAGATTCTGGATGCGGACTCCGGCAAGGTGCTCGGCGATATTCCGGGGCAGAAGGAAGCGCACGGTGTGGCGATCGTTCCCTCGCTGGGCCGCGGGTTCATCACCGATGGCGGCGGCGCGGGTGCGATCACGATCTTCGACCTGAAGACCTATGCGGTGCTGGGCAAACTGGCCGCGCTGCCCGACTCGGACGGCATCATCTATGACGCGGCTTCGAACCGCGTGCTGTTCGTCTCGGGCGACGAGGGCAAGCTGCTCACGTTCAAGGCGGACATCGACCCGAAGAGCGGCAAGATCGATCGGCCGATCGACCTGGGCGGCGCGCCGGAGTTTCTGGTCGCCGATGGTGCGGGCAAGGCGTTTGTGAACCTGAAGGATAAGAGCACGCTCGCCGAGGTGGATCTGAAGACGCGCAAGGTGCTGACGCGCTGGCCGGTGACGCCGGGCGGTCAACCGGTGGGCCTGTCGCTGGACAAGAAGACGCATCGCCTGTTCGTGGGCTGCCGCAACCCGCAGCTGCTCGTGGTGATGAGCACGGAGGACGGCAAGGTGCTGGCGTCCGTGCCCATCGGTGCCGGCGTCGATGCGACCCAGTTCGAAGCCGGGCAGGCCTTCGCCAGCAGCGGCGACGGCACGCTGGCCGTTGCGGGCGATGTGGCCGGCAAGTTCAGCGTCGAGCAGGTGGTGAAGACGCCAGCCGGCGCGCGCACCATGGGCGTTGACCTCTCCACGCACAGACTGTACCTGCCCACGGCGGAGTTCGAGACGCCGAAACCGGGTGCGACGGGACGGCCAAAGGCCAGGCCGGGCACGTTCATGATCGTGGTGGTGGCTCCGGGCGCATCTCACTGACGGCGGCTGCAAAAACGATGCGACATGTTCGGCGTACATTAAGGACACTCCACCTGGGATTGGGCAACGAAGATCGCATGAGAGACAGCTTGGGCATGATGGAACGAGGGTTGGCAGCGCTGCTGCTGGCGGGCACGACGCTATGGTCTGCGAGTGCTCTGTCGGCGCACGCGCAGACGTCGGTGGCTGCAGCAGGCGCGGCCACGCCATCGGTCATCTCGCTCGATGAGGCTATTCGTCGCGCCGAGGCCAATGAGGCGACCTTTGCCTCGGTACAGGCCGACAGCCGCAGCGCGCAGCTTGACCGCTCGATCGCGCGCGCAGGACTGCTGCCCACGGCGATCATGCACAACCAGTATCTGTACACGCAGGGCAACGGCGCACTGATCGGTCCGGGGCAAAGCACGACCACGCCGCGGTTCATCGCCAACAACGCAGTGCACGAATATATCAGCCAGGGTGTGGCGACCGAGACGATAGGGCTGGCGCAGTTCAGCGCGGTGTCGCTGGCCGATGCCAACGCGGCGCGCGCCGCAGCGGAGCTGGAGGTGGCGCGTCGCGGCCTGCTGACGACTGTGGTTGCGCTGTACTACAGCGTCGCTGCGAGTGAGTCCAAGTTGCAGAGCGCGCAACGCGCGCTCGATGAGGCCAATGGTTTTGCGAAGCTGACCGGCCAGCGTGAAGAGGCCCGCGAGGCTGCTCATGCCGATGTGTTGAAGGCGCAGCTCCAGCAGCAGCAGCGCGTGCGCGATGTTGCTGACGCGCAGCTGGCCGCCAGCCGCGCGCATCTCGAACTGGGGGTGCTGCTGTTTCCTGATCCGCGCACGGAGTTCACCACCGAGATGGCCGCGCCGTCAGTGCTTCCCGACCGCGCAGATGTGGACGCAGCGGCGGGCAGCAACAACCCTGAGCTGAAGAGTGCGCTGGCGTCGGTGAAGGCGAGTGATGCGGCGGTGCTTTCGGCGCGGGCGGCGTATCTGCCTGACCTGGGGCTGAACGTCGGCTACGGCATCGACGCGGCGCAGTTCGCGGTCAACGGCCCCAACAACACCCACAACCTGGGCTACTCGGCGAGTGCGACGGTGGACATTCCGTTGTGGGACTGGCTGGCAACGCAGCACAAGGTGAAGCAGAGTGAGATTCGGCGCGATGCGGCGAAGGTTGCATTGACGGCGACGCAGCGCCAGCTGATTTC
>JAJZFE010000028.1 GCA_021798655.1 Acidobacteriota bacterium
TATTCTCGTGGACCGGGACGACGAAGGATACATGTTGCAGATCTTCACGCGACCCGTTGAGGATCGCCCAACGCTCTTCTATGAGATCATCCAGCGCAAAGGAAGCCGCAGCTTTGGCAAAGGAAACTTCAAAGCGCTCTTCGAAGCGATAGAGCGTGAGCAGGCCAGTCGGGGCAACCTGTAACGCAGATGCTTTGAGGTCTGATTCCATGTCAAACGGTATTCACTACAACTCGGGCTTTGGCAACGGATTTGAGTCGGAAGCACTTCCCGGTGCTCTTCCTATTGGCCGCAACTCGCCTCAGCGTTGTGCGTACGGTCTCTACGCAGAGCAGATCTCTGGCTCGCCATTTACCGCGCCGCGCGCCGCCAACGAGCGAAGCTGGCTCTATCGCATCAGGCCAACGGTTCAACACTGGGGTCCGATGCAGAAGGTCGCGAGTGGCGATTGGAGAACCGCGCCCTGCGTTGAAGTCGAGCTGCCGCCGGCGCCGATGCGCTGGAGCCCGATCATCGCGGATGCGCGTGCGGCTTCATTTGTCGAAGGCATTCACACGATCACGACTGCCGGAGACGCCGGCGCTATGTCTGGTATGGCGGTACACATCTACTCCGCCACACGGTCCATGCAGGATGAGTATTTCTATGACGCCGATGGTGAACTGCTGATCGTGCCGCAACAGGGGGCTCTCCGGCTGCGGACCGAGTTTGGCATCATCGAGATCGAACCGGCAGAGATTGCCGTGATTCCACGCGGCGTCAAGTTCTGCGTTGAACTGATCGGGTCTTCTGCCAGTGGCTACATCTGCGAGAACTACGGGGGAAAGTTCAGCCTCCCAGAGCGAGGCCCTATCGGTGCCAACTGCCTTGCCAACCCGCGCGACTTCCTTACTCCCGTAGCTGCTTTTGAGGACAAGGAGACACCATCGCAGCTTTTCGTAAAGTGGGGTGGTGCACTCTGGAAGACTGAGATCCAACACTCACCACTCGATGTGGTCGCCTGGCACGGGAACTACGCGCCGTACAAATATGACCTCCGCCGATTTTCGCCCGTCGGGCCGCTGCTCTTCGATCATGCCGACCCCAGCATCTTTACGGTTCTCAGCTCGCCCTCTGAGACTCCGGGTACAGCGAATGTCGACTTCGTCTGTTTTTCAGATCGCTGGCTCGTGTCAGAGAACACATTTCGCCCGCCCTGGTATCACATGAACGTGATGAGCGAGTTCATGGGACTCGTTTATGGCAGGTACGACGCCAAGCCCGAAGGCTTCTTGCCGGGAGGCTTCTCGCTGCACAACACGATGTTGCCGCATGGCCCCGATGTCGATGCCTTTGAGAGTGCCAGTCAAGCAGAGCTCAAGCCACACAAGCTGATAAACACGTTAGCCTTCATGTTCGAAACCCGCTTCCTGCAGCGCGTTACCCGCTATGCTGCAACGTCGCCCGCGCTACAGAAGGACTACGCTGGCTATGGGCAAAAACTGCGCAAGCGATTTGCGCCTTCGATGGACGACAGGTAATGGGTTCGCTTAATGCCAGCATGATCGACGAGACGCACGACCCGCAGCGGCAGTCGTGGGTGGAGAGCGCAAACGGCCACGCTGAGTTTCCGATACAGAATCTTCCGCTCGGTGTCTTTCGCCCACGCGAAGGCGAGGTTCAGCCAGGCGTCGCAATCGGAGACTCCATTCTTTCCTTATTGGCGCTGGCACACTCCGGCTTGCTCGATGGAGACGCTTTAGCTGCATGTCTGGCTGCTGCTGGAAGTCCTGTGCTCAACACACTTCTGCAAATGGGACACGCCCCTCGTGCGGCTCTGCGCACAGCAATCTCAAGGTTGCTCAGCACATCCGAGCCGAAGCGAATTGAACTCCTTTATCCGGCCTCCGAGTGTGAACTGCTGCTGCCCGCACGGGTTGGCGACTACACCGACTTCTACGCAGGAATCCATCACGCAACAAACGTGGGTAAGTTATTTCGACCGGACAATCCACTCCTGCCAAATTACAAGTGGGTTCCCATTGGCTACCATGGCCGCAGCTCGTCCGTACGCGCTTCCGGTGTTCCGGTACGCAGGCCGCGCGGGCAGAGCAAGTCTGCAGATGAACCTACGCCAACGTTTGCGCCGACGCGCAGCCTTGACTTTGAGCTTGAGCTGGGAGTGTGGATCGGAGCAGGCAGCAGTCTCGGAGAGTCTGTTCCCATCGAGGCCGCGGAACACTGCATCGCTGGCTATTGCCTGCTTAATGACTGGTCCGCGCGTGATGTTCAATCGTGGGAGTACCAGCCGCTTGGACCGTTCCTGGCCAAGAGCTTCCATACAACCGTGTCGCCATGGATCATCACTCCGGAAGCGCTTGCTCCCTTTCGCCAAGCGCAGTCGCCGCGCAGCAGCAGCGATCCGTTACCGCTGCCTTATTTGATGTCGGAGGCTGATCAGGCGCAGGGATCGCTGTCCCTCGCGCTGGAGGTTTTTTTGCAGACTGAACTTATGCGCGCAACAGGACTGGCACCGCAACGTATCAGCACAGCCAGCACGCAAGATCTCTATTGGACCCCGGCACAGCTCGTTACTCACCACACCTCCAACGGTTGCAATCTTTCTGCCGGCGATCTGATGGGGACTGGAACCATCTCGTCCGCCGAATCCTCCGGCCTTGGTTCGCTGTTGGAGATCACAGGTGGAGGCCGTATACCGCTCATCCTGGCAAACGGCGAGTCGCGTCGATACCTCAACGATGGCGATGAAGTCATGATGAAGGCGCATGCACACCGCGAGGGATTCGTCAGCATCGGCTTCGGCGAATGCCACGCTATCATCGCGCAGGCGTTCGTAGATCCGCAACTCAGGTCGAAGGTGAGAAATCCTTCTCCTGACTGATTGCGCCTGCGCATGAATGTTGTCCATGAACTGGAAGATCGACATAGGAGGAATCATGGCTGCGACGGACTCAGCTCCGAAACAGGTTGCACCGCAAGAGGCACGGCGGCACAGCATTGCTGCGCGGGCTGCGCTTGAGTTGCGCGACGGGGACTACGTGAATCTTGGCATAGGGCTGCCAACACTCGTCGCAGATCATCTTCCGCCTGGCCTTGAGATTACCCTGCAGTCAGAGAACGGGATGCTTGGCCTGGGCCCTTCTCCAACAGAAGACGAGGTCGATCCCGACCTCATCAATGCGGGCAAGGAGACGGTAACTGCTCTCCCGGCTACTTCCTTCTTCTCCTCGGCTGACGCGTTCGCGATGATTCGCGGCGGGCACATGGACATCACCATCCTCGGCGCGATGGAGGTCGATCAGGATGGAAGTCTTGCCAACTGGACGATTCCCGGCAAGATGGTAAAAGGTATGGGTGGCGCGATGGATCTGGTCGCAGGCACCAAACGGGTGATCGTCGCGATGGAGCACACCACAAAAGACGGTGCGCCTCGGATCGTGCGGCGCTGCACGCTACCGCTGACCGGCATCGGCGTGGTGCACACCATCATTACGGAGCTTGCAGTGATTCGACGGTACGAGCAAAAATTATGGCTCGACGAGCTAATGCCTGGCTGCACAGTGCAGCAGGTTCTGTCTTGCACGGAAGCCGAGTTGCACGTTCGCGCGGGGCTGCTATGAACAAGGTCTTCGATTCTGCTGACGATGCGATTCGCGACATTGCCGACGGCGCTACGATCATGCTGGGTGGCTTCGGGCTATGTGGCATCCCGGAGAATCTGATTGCAGCTTTGGTGCGTTCGGGTCAACGCAATCTTCACACCATATCGAACAACATGGGGGTGGATGGGTTCGGTATGGGGCTCATGCTTGCCGCGGGGCAGATCGCTTCTCATGTCGGAAGCTATGTCGGCGAGAACAAACTGCTGGAGTCACTCGTTATCGCAGGTGAGCTTGATGTGACTCTAATTCCGCAGGGCACACTCGCCGAACGCATCCGTGCCGCCGGCGCTGGTATCCCCGGTTTTTATACAGCAACTGGAGTCGGAACTATCGTCGCGGAAGGCAAAGAGACAAAGGTGTTCGCCGGCAAGACCTATCTGCTGGAAGAGGCTCTCTCGGCAGACTTTGCGCTGATCAAGGCATGGAAGGCAGACCGCAGTGGCAACCTCGTCTACCGCAAGACCGCGCGGAACTTCAATCCCATGATGGCCACCGCCGCAAAGATCACCATCGTCGAAGTGGAGCAGTTGGTTGAGTCCGGCGACCTCGATCCCGACAGCATTATTACTCCAGGCGTTTACATTGATCGCATTGTTGTTGGCGAACACTTTGAAAAACGCATCGAACGACGAGTGACGCGGAGCTGAACCGATCGAGTCTGCTGCAGCCTCAACTGAAATTCAAATGTTCTCTACAGGTGTCCGTGGCGTGCGAGAGCTTCCAGCAAGGGAAGCCCGTCGAGGATCTCCTGGCGTGCCGCGCTTTCGGAAGTTGCAGCTTCGCTCAGTCGAACAGCGATCGCCTCCGATAACGCTGCGGGTATCACGATCACCCCATCCTGGTCTCCCACAACCGCATCTCCGGGGGCGACGTCGATCCAGGGCTGAAGCGCACCACGCATTCGAACTGTAGTCTGCGACGCAGTCACTCGCCATCGACCCACACCCTGAGCCGGCGTTGTGTAGCGCGAATACACGATCATCTGCAACTCGGATAGGTAACGCACGTCGCGAACGCCTCCGTCCACGATGGCGGCTACGCAGCCGCGCACCTGCATCGCGCTGGCCAGGAGATCGCCGAAGCAGCACACTCCTTCGGCGTCGACGCCTGCCCACATCGCGACGACGCCGGTCGGCATCTTGTCGATCGCCGCAAGCTTCGCGCAGTCGGCTCCGGTATAGCGTTCGCTGCGACCGGTGATGGTGTACGCGGGCCCCGCAAAGCAGGACGAAGGGCGCGTGGGCTTCACACGCGTGTCAAGAACCAGTGGTTCAGCTCCGAGCGCATCGCACACGTCAGCGATCATAGCTGTTCCAGATTCGCGCAGCAGCTCGTAATACTGATTCATCGTTGAGCCTCTACTCCTGCAGGGCAGCGTTCAATCCGCACGGTACCGAGTCACGCAGAGCAGGTCTTCATCCGGTGATACGGTAACGCGGCATGGGGCGAAGACATCGGTCCGCATCGTATGGTTTTCGTAGAGGTCAAGCTGTACCAGCCGCACTGAAG